>NZ_JBHTBN010000004.1:0-293386 GCF_042664795.1 Jejudonia soesokkakensis | reverse complement strand
AGGGTAACTCCTACCAATCCATCCAAAATCTCCAAATCCTTAGAAGTCAAATCAAATACCTCACTGCCATCCCCATCATTATCACACTCAACATAATCCATAATAGGATCCTCTATCTCTGGGGAATTAAAGACTCTTAAAGTTAATGGAACAACATCACCGCACATAAAACTACTTTCTTCTAGTCGAGCATAAATAGTTTGGACTCCAATAACAGTATTAACAAAAGTCGTAGGATTTGGAATAGAATTAGCATTTCCATCTTCTGCATCATTTTCGTTTATATAATAAATAACCATTGTCCCCGTGGCACCATTTTGTATCTGAGCATCCCTCTGGGTAAGATCAAATTCAGCAAACCCATCATTAGGGGTATCATCACATTCAAATAAATCATCTGGTATTGCTGCTACAGGATTAGGTTGAAACGTAACCTCAACTTCATCTTCAACAAAACAAATCCCATTCCGCGCTTCTAATTTATATGTACCATCTACTGAAGGTGAAAAAGTTGCTCCTGTAGCGCCATTAATTATTGTATTATTTAAAAACCACTGGTAGGTAAACCTTGGTCCTAGAGGCATGCCTAAAATAGTTTGAGAACCAATACATGGAAATCTGTCTGGTCCTAAATCAAGGCCCTGCATAGACAGATCAACGGGTAAGATAAATTCGTTATTTGTTTCGTCTGTTTCATTTATGATACCTGCACCTGTTCCATCGTCATCTACTACAGCTATAAGATTAAAGTTGTTTGGAGTAGTCCCTGGAGGAAGGTTTAAGGTAACAAATCCGCTTTCGGAACCACCAATAGGAATATCTGCCATGGTCATAGTTTGTGCAACAAGTGTGGCATTTAAATAAATAGCAATAGGTGTATTGGCAGGAAGAAGCGACGTACTATTAAAATTTGAAACAGTATAGTTTACATCAATATCATTGTTCTCGCAAAGTACGCCAAGGTTATCGATCACAATGGTAGCATCAGGATTTTCAGAATTAATGGAAGTTATAATATTATTTACCATTACAAAATCTTGATCTGATGTGAGCTCAATAGTCGCACTTGTATCTCCCACCATAATCAAGTTCATTATATCAAAGAAGTCGAGATCCATATTATATAGATCTGGAGAATTGGTATAACTATTCGTGCCGTTAAAGGCATTATCATCGGGATTCAATGGGGGATTTCCAATTAAAGTTCCATTTATTCTAAGGGTCTCATTATTTGCTAATCCTTGATCACCCTCCCATGCTAAAAAGCCAATTTTAGCAAGATCCTGACTGGCAACATCAATATTATCTATGACAATACTTAGTGAAGGATTGTCTGCCGAAACTGACTCCAGACCATCAAACAGGCTTATTTGATTTAAGGTTAAAGAAGGGTCTTCGTATATCACCATGATTGCCCAGCCTCCATAATTAGTTGTATTGCCACAGTAGGCTCCAATAACACCTGTTAAATCTAAATCGGATAATGTATAAACGCCTTGTCCGTTATTCTGAAGAATAGACGTAACGTCTGCATAGGCAGAAAAATATTGTAAACCTTGTCCGCTGGTAAGCCCAAAAGTTCTTGAAGCAGAAACTGGTGTTCCGTTGAGAGACACGTCAAAATCTCCAGTGCCAGATCCTGACCAATACAATCGCGCAGCTATAAGTGTTTGAGAACCAGCTAGCGTGAATGTAGCGCTGCTTTGTGTTAAAATAGTACAATTGGAGGCAACTCCATTTTCTTCACTGTTTAATGTATTTCCAAAAGCAGTGTAATCATACCTCCCATTAAACTGTTCAAATAATTGAATTTGCTGTGCTGAAAGCTGGGTACTAACAACTACTAAAATGAGGAGTAAAATTTTATGCATGCGTAGGTTGTAATGGTGCCAAATATATTGAATACATTGCTTTTGTTTTCATATTTTTGCAAAAAAAAGCACTGCATGTCAGATTTTAACATTACCGTTCAATCCACTAACAACGAAAACATTGTAAAGTTTATTGCCAATACCTTTTTAACTCAGGCAAAAAGCTACGAGTTTAAAAATATTGATGAGGCTAAGGACAGCACCCTTGCACAGCAACTTTTCTACCTTCCGTTTGTAAAAACTGTGTACATTTCTCAGAATTTTATTGCTATTGAAAAATACAATATTGTAACATGGGAAGAGGTGCAGGAAGAGGTTTCAGAAGCCATAGAAGAATATCTAAAAAGCGGACAACCTGTTATAACAAATACTGTAGATTCAAAAAAAATCCCCGTGACGGTATATGCTGAAACCACACCAAATCCTTCGGTTTTAAAATTTGTTGCCAACAAAGAATTGGTGACTGGTACTTTCGAATTTAAAAGTATCGACGACACTCAACATGCTCCTATTGCAAAGGCGCTTTTTAATTTTCCTTTTGTAAAAGAGGTCTTTATGAGTGCTAACTATATTTCAGTAACCAAATATAATATAGCTGAATGGAATGAAATCTCTATGGAATTGCGTGAGTTTATTAGAAGCTACATTGAGGATGGAAACAAGCTACTTGAAGACGCTATTCTAACAACCAAAACCGCTTCAGAAAAAGTTGAAAATTCTTCTGAATCCATTTTAGAAAAAGATCTCAAAGATATTGATAAAGAAATTATAGCCATATTAGAAGAATATGTAAAGCCTGCCGTAGCAAGTGATGGAGGACATATTGCTTTTGAATCTTTTGACGAAAACACCAAAACCGTGCGAGTGATTCTTCAGGGAGCATGCAGTGGATGCCCTTCTTCGACAGTAACCTTAAAAAACGGAATTGAAACCATGCTCAAAGACATGTTGCAAGGTCGAGTACAAAATGTAGTAGCCATTAATGGGTAAGCTAAAGTTTGATAAAGGTTTAACGATTTTTGAGAGAAAAATGAGCTAGAAACCAGTATATTGAGCATTTCTAAATAATCATTTAAAATTTAATAGTATGGCAGTTTTAAAAGTAATCGAAATATTAGCAAACTCTAATAAAAGTTGGGAAGATGCTACCAATAATGCAGTGAAACATGCAGCTAAAAGCGTGAAAAATATTCGTTCAGTCTATATTAATGAGCAGAGTGCAATTGTTGAAGGTGACAATGTCACAGAATACAGAGTAAATGCGAAAATAACTTTTGAAGTAAAATAAAACAACCAAACAAATAGAACCGCTTTTAAAATAAAATTTAAAAGCGTGTTTTTTTTATTTTCTCATGAAATTAATTACATCTCTTCTCATTTTACTTGTATTAATATCCTGTAATTCTTCAAATAAAGAAACTGTGCAAGAACATTTATACACCAATGAACTCATTAATGAAACCAGTCCTTACTTGCTTCAGCATGCGCACAATCCTGTAGATTGGCGTGCGTGGAATGCAGCTACACTTGAAAAAGCAAAGACTGAAAATAAATTAATGGTAATAAGTATTGGTTATGCAGCTTGTCATTGGTGTCACGTAATGGAACATGAAAGTTTTGAAGATTCTATCGTTGCTTCGGTAATGAATAAAAATTTTATTTCAGTTAAAGTAGATAGAGAAGAAAGACCTGATGTAGACCAAATTTATATCAATGCAGTTCAGCTTATGACTGGAAGCGCAGGTTGGCCCCTAAATGTCATTACGCTTCCAGATGGTCGTCCAGTATTTGGAGCAACCTATATGAAAAAAGAACAATGGATTGATGCATTAGAACAAGTACAGAATATTTATACTTCTGAACCAGAAAGACTAGAAGCGTACGCAACACAACTTGAAGAAGGCATTAAAAGTATGGATCTTATTACGCTCAATACAAATGATGTTGATTTTTCTAGCTATCCTATCCATGAAATTATAAAAACATGGCAGGAAAATACTGACACATTATATGGTGGGCCTAAACGAGCACCAAAATTTATGATGCCTTCCAATTATCAATATTTACTAAGGCATGCTACACAAAACAAGGACCAAAAATTATTGGATAATGTTCTGTTGACATTAGATAAAATGGCCTATGGAGGAATTTATGATCAGATTGGGGGCGGATTTTCAAGATATAGTGTCGATATCAAATGGCATGTACCACATTTTGAGAAAATGTTGTACGATAATGCTCAATTAGTAAGTTTATATAGTGACGCTTATTTGGCAACCAAAAAGCCCTTATACAAGGATATAGTTACTGAAACACTTGAGTTTGTAGCTGCAGAATTAACCAATAATGAGGGCGCTTTTTATTCCTCTTTAGATGCAGATAGCAAAACTGAAAGTGGAGAATTAGAAGAAGGAACTTATTATACCTATACTCAAGAAGAACTGAAAGGCCTTTTAAAAGATGATTACCCATTATTTGAAAGCTACTATAATGTCAATGACTTCGGAAAGTGGGAAAATAACTTGTATGTTTTGATACGCACTAAGAGTGACGAGGAGATCGCTGAAGAATTTTCAGTTGCAACAGAAACGCTTCAGAAGAAAAAATTAAAATGGAAACAAACACTTTTGGACTACCGAAACGAAAGACCTAGACCAAGACTGGATGATAAAACATTAACCTCATGGAATGGGCTTATGATTAAAGGATATGTAGATGCATATAAAGCTTTGGGTTCTCCAAAGTATTTAGAAGCTGCATTAAAAAATGCTCGTTTCATTTCAGAAAATCAACTTCAGAAAAGCGGTGCTTTATATCATACTTATAAAGATGGAAAAAGCACTATTAATGGATATTTAGAGGATTATTCGGCTGTTATTGAAGCTTACATCGCTTTGTATGAGGTTACCTTAGACCAGCAATGGTTGGACACTGCAAAAAATCTTACAGAATATAGCTTCGAGCATTTTTTCGATGAAGAAAAAGGAATGTTTTATTTTACTTCAAAAGAGGATGCAGCGCTTATGACACGTACATTTGAATATCGTGATAATGTAATCCCGGCGTCAAATTCTATGATGGCAAAAAACCTCTTTAAACTTTCACACTACTTTGACAGTCCAAGGTTTGGAGAAACAGCACAACAAATGCTTAAAAATGTTGAAAAAGAAATGCAGCAATATCCTACAGGATTTTCTAACTGGCTGGATCTTTTGGCGAATTATCAGTCAAAATTTTATGAAGTTGTCGTTGTAGGACCAGAAGCTTCAGAAAAAATAAATGAGATCAATAAAACATATATTCCAAATAAATTAGTTGCTGGGAGCACTACTAAAGATGATGCATATTTATTGGAAGGCCGCTATATTGAAGGACAGACGTTAATTTATGTATGCGTCAATAACACGTGTAAATTACCCGTAAAAGAAGTTTCAGCAGCACTAAAATTAATACAATAAATACATGGAAAAATTTAAAGACTTAGATCTTTATATTGACAAATACGGACAGAAATTAATTGACTTTTTACCCAACTTTATAGGAGCTATTCTCTTATTATTTATAGGCTTATGGGTTATAAGGATGATCAATAAGCTTGTAAATAAGTTTTTTACAAAAAAAGATTACGATCCTACTTTGGAAAAATTTATAGGAAGTCTTATAGGCTGGGGCCTTAAGATTGTTCTTTTTGTTTTAGTCATTACACAACTAGGCGTAGAATCTGCTTCGCTAGTTGCTATTATTGGTGCAGCAGGACTTGCTATTGGTCTGGCATTACAAGGCTCTCTTGCTAATTTTGCTGGTGGAGTACTTATATTACTATTAAAACCTTTTAAGGTAGGTCATTTTATAAAAGCGCAAGGTGTTGAAGGTACTGTAAAAGAAATTTCTATTTTTAATACAAAGCTTACAACCTTTGGAAACCAATTGGCTGTTATTCCAAATGGAAAACTATCCAACGACAACATAATAAACTTCACAGAAGAAGGATTGCGTCGTGAGGCACTTACTTTTGGCATAAGTTATGATAGTAATATAAAAGAGGCCAAGGATATTTTACTTAATTTAGTTATGGAACAGGAAACAGTTTTAAAAATTGAAGATAAAATGCCTATGGTTGTTGTAAGTGAACTAGCAGACAGTTCGGTTAATTTATCCCTTAGGTACTGGAGTAAAATAGAAGATTTCTGGAACATACGATGGTTCACTTTAGAAGAAGGGAAAAGTAGACTTGAAGCAGCGGGTATTGTGATACCCTTTCCACAACGTGATGTACATCACTATAATTTAGAATATCAACAAAAAAATAAATAATAAAAAAATGAAAAAAATATTCTTACTGTTATTCGCTATACTACTAGCAACCCCTATGTTAGGGCAAAGAGTTAGAGGAAGCGTATTATTTAACCTGAAAAGAATGATGGATGAACAAGTCATAGACTATAATGGAAACGAAGAAGAAATCCTTGTAGGGTCAAGATATCTTAATGATGATTTTCTGGCTGGTACTATTTTTTACAAAGACTCCATAGTAGAGGACAATGTATTATTACGTTATAATATTTTTGATGACCAAATTGAAATGAAAGACCCTAGACTTGTTAAAGAAAAAGGATTTTATGGAGCTTTAGTAAAACAAAGAGATGTTTATGTAGAAATTGCTACAAAAAAATATAAGTTTTTTCCAACTTTTAATATAGACTCCTATGGCTCTTACTTAGAAGAAATAGAAGCTGGCGACAAATTTAGTCTCTACAGAAAATACAGTATTAGATTTTTGCCTAGAATAATTCCTAAAACTGATTATGATGAGAGAAGAGAACCTACTTTAGAGCTTTCTTCCAAACTATATTTAAGAGGAGAAAGTGGAGTTTTTGAAGAAATGCCTGAAGGCAGAAGAGCTTATAAGCTTTTTGAAAAGAATTCTGACAAAGTAAAAAAATACCTTAAATCTAACGATGTAGATTTTGATCAGAATTCTGATCTGCAAAAGTTGATTCGTTTTGCAAATTCGATTTAGAGCTACCCTACCTTAAAATCTTTAAGGTAATAAGGCTCAAAATAAGCGACATCTTCGGTGTCGTTTTTTTTGTACTTGTTTTCTGCTATTAGTGCCATCTCTTTTGAAGAAGGTTGAATGTTTTCCATAAAAACAACAGTAGTCCATTGACAAATTTCTTTAAACTTTGTCACTCCATTTCCAATACAAATTATTTTTGCTTCGGAAGCATATTCTTTGAAGGATGTTTCAGTTAAAATTTCGGCCTTTGTTTCACGAATTTGTTTTCTTTCTGAAGAAAAAACAGCCGAATACACTTCCATCCTACGTGCATCAATCATAGGAATAATGATTCCTTTTTCTGAAACTTTTTCAGCAAGAAGAGTTAATGTAGGAATTGAAATTAAAGGAATATCAAGCGCATAACACAATCCTTTGGCAGCCGAAACTCCAATACGCAATCCAGTATAAGAGCCAGGACCCTTACTTACCGCGATAGCATCGAGATTTTCCATAGTGACGGAAGCTTCTTTTAAAACATCGGCTATAAATACGTGTAACTTTTCGGCATGCGAATATCCTGCACTGTCATCTTCTCTAAATGCAATAACGCTTCCGTCTATCGAAAGCGTTACTGAACAATTTGTAGTTGCTGTTTCAAGGCACAAAATAGTTGCCATTATTCTTCGTTTTCTTCTTGTGTAACCTTTTTATCTTTCTTTTCAGTATCAATTAAGTCTCCTGTTTGAAGGCTCTTTGTAACCGTATTATAAGGCCCTGTAATAACCACGTCACCCTCTTGTAATCCTGTTTTAATTTCAATATTTGAATCATCCTGAATTCCTGTAGTCACCACTCGTAACTTAGCTTTCCCTCCATCGTTTACAAATACACATTCAAATTTCTCATCATTGATGTCAATTTTCTCTCTTCCTGCTTTTCGGGTACTGGAAGTATCATTTTTAATCACAATAGCGCTTATAGGCACTCCTATCACGTCTTCCTTTTTATTTGTAATAATATCAACCGTAGCTGTCATTCCAGGTCTAAAAGGAGAGTAACTTTCCGGCTTTCCTTCGGTAAGATCTGCGTACGACTCTGGTAAAATTCTAACCTTTACTTTAAAATTTGTCACCTGATCTGCAGTCAACGTACTTTGAGCAGAGTTTGCAATTTCGGTCACAATTCCTTTAAATTCTCTTTTCAAATAAGCATCTACTTCAACAATAGTAGAATCTCCCAATGCTAATTTTACAATATCATTTTCATTAACATCTACTTCAACCTCCATGTTATTTAAGTTAGCTACCCGAATAATTTCTGTACCTGCCATTTGAGCAGTTCCTACTACACGTTCTCCCAATTCTACTGCTAGCATTGAAATAGTACCATCCATAGGTGCATAAATAGAGGTACGTGACAAATTATCTCGAGTTTGCTTTACATTAGCTGCAGCACTTTGCACATTGTAATACGCAGACTGCTTCCCAGCTTGAGCTCCTTCATATTCTGCAATAGAACGATCCCATTCAGATTTAGAGATAACTCCTTTTTCAAACAATGTTTTGTTTCTATCGTAGTTGGCCTTAGCGTTTTTCAAGCTAGCTTCGGCTTGTGAAAGTTGAGCACGTACATTCTGTAAGCCTGCTTGCGACTGACTTAATGCTGCCTGAATTAAATCTGGATTGATCTTAACGAGCAGGTCTCCTTTTTTGACTTCTTGACCCTCTTTAACGGGTAGGTCAATAATTTCTCCTGAAACTTCAGAAGAAAGGCTTACCTCTACTTCTGGTTGAATTTTTCCAGTAGCCGCAACCGTTTCAACAATTTTAATGGGTGCAATAGTAGTTACTTCTACCTCTTTCCCAGTTTGTTTACTGCCAATCATTCCAGCACTATGTGCGCCTAATAAAGCAATTATCAATACAACGGCAATTACAACTACCCAAATAAGTGTCTTTTTTTTCATGCTTAAAACTTTAATTCTGTTGGATTAACTCCAAAATAGAGCTCCAATACTTTCAGTTTAAAAATATAATCATATTTTGCACGATTTAACTCTATTCGTGCATTATCGTAACGAAGTTTTGATTGGCTAAAATCAAATGCATTAGTTAAGCCCACATCGTATCGCTCTTTTGCGTACTCATAGGCTAACTCTTGCGATTCAATGGCAGCCTGTGCAGCTTCAAAAGCTTTTAAAGCACCTTGAGCATCCACATAAGCCTGATAAACATTAGATTCAAGATCTAGCTTTGCCTGCTCTAATTGATATCTTGTGCGCTCTACATTAATTTGACTTCTTTTTACATTACTACGTACTACAAAACCATTTAAAACTGGAATATTCAAATTTAATCCGTACGCAATACCATCATTTTGATACAATTGGTCTATAAAAGGATCTGCCCCTACGACACTCGTTACAAAATTTGGTGATTGTCCTATTACATTTTGACCCGTTGCTTCAACAGTCCCAATATCTTGAATTGTAAAAGGGTTGTCTGGATCTAATTCTTGAGAAAATGACGTCGCATCTGTATACCTAGTATCGTAGCTAAAAAATGCAGATAAGGTAGGATAATAAGCCCCTTTGGATAACTGAAGGTCTTTTTCTGCCAATTCTACATTGCTTTCTGCAATCTTTACCTCATTTCTGTTTTCTTCGGCTGCATTTATGATTTCGTCAACTGGCTTTAGCAACATTTCCTGATTTATCACCTCATACCCTTCGTCAACAATATCAAAATTTTCGTAATCCTTAATTAATAAAAGTTGTGCGAGGCTAATCAATGAAACCCGCACTGCATTTTGGGTTTGCGCTATATTTCGTAATTCTAAAGAGTTGGTAGCTTGAATTTCCAACAAATCACCCCTAGGTAGTGTACCAGCATCGACAAGGTTTTGAGTTCTTTCTATTTGAGCTAAGGTTACTTCATTTTGAGATTGTGCTACTTCAAGATTTGCTTTGTTCAGTAATACTTGAAGATAGGAATTTGCTACAAATAGTGAAATATCATCCTTCATTTTATCAAGGCGGTATAGTGATGCGAGCTGAGACAACTCTGCCCTTTGTACTTCTCTTAAATTACGTAACCCATCGAACAATGTGTACCCAACATTGATACGTCCAGTAGCCGATAAAAATGTTGTGGTTTGTGCATTGTTGGTAACTGGGTTAAAACTTAGTCCCGTATTTTCAGAAACACCCGCTCCTAAACTTAACGACGGAATAAAATTACCTATAGCACTTAGTTTATCCGCTTCGGTTGCTTCTACATCCAGTTCACTTTGTTTTATGGATATATTATTTTCTAGTGCATACTGCACACACTCTACCAGTGTCCATTTTTTTTGAGCACTCACTTGCGTGATCGTTACTAAGAGAATTAAAACCGAAACTATTTTTTTCATAATTGTGATCCAGTTGCTATTGGCTGGGTATCTTTTTGATTGTTGGTGCATAGGTCTTGTGTTTCTTGAAAGTGTTACAGATTATTTTAAAAAATTATCTCCCTCCAAAAGAAGGAGCAGGCTTTAACTGGTTCCAAACTTTGATTTTATCATTTTCTGAAACCCCACTTAAAACCTCTACTTGTAACCCATCGCTTACTCCTAAGGTAACATCACGCCGTTCAAATTCTTGATCTCCTATTGCAACTTCTACAAAAGGCTGTTGTGTTTTAGGATCGTATTGAACTAATGCTTCTTTTATCGCTAACACATCTTCAGCTTTTGCCAGAATAATGGAAGCATTGGCACTCAATCCTGCTCTTATAAATGTAGTATCCTGTTTAGAAAGACTTCCTTTAATTGCAAATTGTATAGCCCCATTTTCACTCACTCCTTTTGGCGCTATATAATCTAATACTGCATCAAACTTTTTATTTTCGATGGCTCCTACGGTAATCTCTAAGGGGAGATTTTCTGTAATTTTTCCAACTTCACTTTCATCCACTTTGCCTTCAAAAATCATTTTATCTACATCGGCTAACGTCGCTATAGTTGTACCGTCATTAAAATTATTAGATTCGATGACTTGATTCCCAGTTTTTACAGGAACATCCAAAACCATACCTGCCACTGTCGCTCTAATTTCTGTATTTGCTGAAGCTCCCAATCCGCTGGCAGTACCAGTTTTTACAATATCAAAAGTTTGCTGAGCTCCACCTAAATTAACTTTCTCTTGATTGTATCGCTGTTGCGCTTGATCAAAAGAAAGTTGCGCTTGATCAAACTCGTTAGCCGAAATTACACCTTTATCGAAGAGTCCCTTTTGACGATTGTAAATGCTTCGTTGACTTTCCAGCGCAAGACGTGCTGTTTCCACTTGAGTCCGTGCACTATTAATATTATTTCTAGCACTACTTAAAGAACTAACATTAGGGACCACTTTTACTTTTGCTATAAGATCTCCAGCTTTAATCACATCCCCAGCTTCCACAAAAATCTCATCGATAATTCCAGAAATATTAGGTTTAATGAGCACTTCTTCTTTAGGCACAATACTACCTGTAGCTACTGTTTTTCTAACAATAGTCTGCTTGCTTGGAGTTTCAGTTTCATAGATTACCGGATCTGCCTGATCTTTGGACCAGATGTACCATATCCCTCCTAAAAAAGATATGAGTATAAGTACTAAAACAATGACGGTTCCTGTTCTTTTCATAATGTTATATCCGATTCACTTCGGAATTTTTAATAGTTAATTATTGTATTAATCTGTTCTTAATGCGTCCACGGGTTTCATTTTTGTAGCACGCGTAGCTGGAATTAATCCTGCCAATATTCCTGATATGACTAAAATGAGTAATGCGATACCGACTACAATGATATTTACTGAAGGATTTGCAAAATTTTCTACCGGACCATTTAAGTTTGTAAAATAGTTCATGACCCAAATACCTCCAGCGGCGACTGCAATGCCAACCATTCCCGAAATAATTGTCAATACCAACGATTCCTGTAAGATTTGAACTCTGATGCTCCACGGAGTTGCACCTAAGGCTCTTCGCACCCCAATCTCCTTCGTTCTTTCTTTTACTACAATAAGCATGATATTACTAATTCCAATAACCCCTGAGAGCAAAATCAAAGCTCCCACAAAATATCCTACAAAAGTGAGAATATCAAAGAGCCCTGTAATCTTTCCGAAGGCTTCAGCTCTATCAAAATTACCAATAGCTCGCTGATCGTTGGGATGAATGCCGCGCTGCTCTCGCATGATCTCCATAATCGTAGGGATAAGTGTTGTTATGCTTGTTTCATCTTCCGCAGTAATAGCCATCCAGCCTACATCTTCACCTCTGTTAAATACCTGCGAAAATGTTGTAAAAGGAACATAGATACTGTTTGCTTCTTCCTCACTATCCCCATTACTGTTGGGCAAACTAAATGTCCCTATCACCATAAAGTTCACTCCGTTTATTTTTAAATAGGAGCCCACTACCTCTTCTCCTATATCGTACAACGCATCAACAACTCCTTTGCCTATCACCACCACTTTTCGTTTTGCATCAATATCTGAATAGCTCATAAACCTACCGGCATTGATATCCATGGGCTGCTGCAAAATATATTCAGGATAGTCTCCATTTACGGTAAAAGCGCCCGTTTTTTCATTTCTGGTTACATTATTTGCCCCCTGATACCCTCCCAATTGATTTCTTGGGGATACATATTTTAACTGCGGAATTCTCTCCTTAAGCACAGCTACATCCTGAATTTTAAACTGAACGCGCCTACCTTTAGGAAGTCCCTTATAAGGAATGGAAGTTCCTTGTCCCCACATAAACATAGAATTGGTTGCAAAATCACCAAAATCTTTGCTCACACCATTCCTCAACCCATTAGTAAGTGCTAATAATAAAACAAGTATCATGATCCCCCAGAAAACGCCAAAAGCAGTTAGCAACGTTCTGAATCTATTTGCATTCAGCGCCTCTACTATTTCGTTCCAACGGTCTCTGTTAAACATATTACTCGTCTCTTAAAGCTTCAATAGGTTTAATTCTTGCAGCTCTTCGCGCAGGAATATATCCTGCAAGGCCTCCTGCTACAATTAATATAATGACAGTGGTCATGGCAGTTGTAAAATCTACCTGTGGTGCTTTTATAAAATCATTATTTACCAAAGGACTTACAATTTGAAGCAAAATAACCCCAACAAATAATCCGAAAAATCCAGCAACAGCAGTAATAAATATTGATTCCTGTAAGATCATCATAATGATAGAACTAGGCAGAGCACCTATGGCTTTACGAATCCCAATTTCTTTAGTACGTTCTTTAACTACAATGAGCATGATATTACTTACCCCCACAACGCCTGCAATGATTGTTCCTATACCTATAAACCAGAATACATTTCGAATGGTGTCTATTAGGCTATAGATCTGTTTTGCCTGTTCTAGTGTGTTGCGAACCTGAACGGCTGCTCGATCTTCTGGGTGCACACTATACTTAGCTTTGATGTCTTGTTCAAAACCTTGAGACATGGCTTCGGAAAGAGCCACTGCTTCATCAAAATTATCACTCATTTTAACGGTATACGCTAACGAGCGTATCTTGTCACCTCCGTTAAATGCAACTTGTGATGTACTTAATGGAATAAAAACACGGGTTTCTTCTCGTTCTCCTCCAGGGTCTGAAAATACCCCAACAACCTTGAATTGAATTCCGAAGATGGAGATCATTTCTCCCACCGCAGGCTTTCCTTTAAATAGATCTTTTTGAATTTGATAGCCAATAACCGCAACCTTTCTTGAAGCATTTAGATCATCTACACTTAAAAAACGCCCCGAAGTCAAACTTGCATTCTCAATGTTTTGCTGATCTGGATACACACCTTCTAATCTATAATTTCCTGATTCATTATTATAAGTAATTTGACTTCCCCAAATATTATAGATGGATGTTTTATATTCTATGTCGTCTTCATACTTTCTGTTTATTTCATTAAAGTCTTCATTTCGTAACTGAATATATCGTCCAGGGTTCAATCCTTTATATTGTTTTGTAGTAACTCTTGTATTGACTGAAATGCGATTAGTAGCATCCTGCTCAAACTGTGTTTTTACACCCTTTTGAATTCCTGTACTAAAACCTAATAAAATGACAAGAATAAAAATGCCCGAAAATACAGATACCATGGTAAGAATTGTTTGTAGTAAATTCTTACGCATCGTTTCAAAAATCTCCTGCCAACTTTCTATATCAAACATGTAATTTTGCTTTAGCACTTACTTGCGAAACTTTAGAATCGTCTATAATAATTCCATCTTTCAGATTTACAATTCTTTTAGTCATGTGAGCAATATCATCTTCATGCGTTACCACTATTATAGTTTTTCCTTCATCATTTATTCCTTGTATAAGCTCCATCACACCATAAGATGTTTTTGTATCCAGAGCTCCTGTTGGCTCATCTGCTAACAATACTTTAGGGTCACTTGCCAATGCTCTGGCAATTGCCACACGTTGCTTTTGACCTCCAGAAAGCTCACTGGGAAGATGGGAAGCCCAATCTGCAAGACCTACTTTATCAAGATAATGCATTGCTTTTTCAATTCGTAAACTACGCTTTACCCCTTGATAATAAAGAGGCATGGCTACATTATCGAGTGCAGACTTATAATTAATAAGATTAAAAGACTGAAAGATGAATCCGAGAAACTGATTTCTATATTTGGCGGCAATTTTTTCATTCAGGTTTTTAATAGGCTTATTGTCTAGGGTGTAACTTCCGCTATCTGCTTCATCGAGCATTCCTAAGATATTGAGAAGTGTGGATTTACCTGAGCCAGAGGAACCCATAATTGAAACCATTTCACCTTCAGCAACAGTAAAATTAATTCCCTTTAAAACATGAAGCGAATTTGCTCCCATTTGATAGGATTTGTGTAAGTCTTTGATCTCAATCATAGTAAAAAATATGGGTTACAAAATAACAGCTTACTTACTGCAATAATGTGAAATTGATGTTAAGACTTAGGGGATTCAGGTTTTTGAAAGTCTTACAGTACAAGACTCTAAAAACTAAAATGAGTTACAGTTAAAATGTGAAGATATTGTTAAGATTCTTCTTGTTTTGCTTTTTTACGCATTCTATAAATTACGTATCCAACCCCACCAACCAAAAGATAGGGCATTAACATTAAATACATAATACCATTGTTAATTCCTTTTGCCGCTTGACCTCCTTCTTCACTTTCAAGTACTGCACGGCACATCGCACATTGAGCTTCTGCAGGTAGGATTACAAGCAGTACTACTAAACTTAAAAAAATAGGAGTTCGTTTCATTAGTAGTAAGGGGAAATCATTAGGTAAACTAGCACACCAGTAATTGCGACATATAACCAAATTGGAAATGTAATACGTGCTATTTTTTTATGCTGCGGAAACTGACCCGTAATGGCACGAACATAGGTGATTAAAACAAAAGGGATCACAGTGATCGAAAGCAGAATATGACTTATAAGTATAAAGAAGTAAACATATCGTAAAGGACCTTCACCACCGTATGAAGTTGAATCTGATGTCATATGATACGCCACATACATAAGCAAAAACAAAGCTGAAAGTACAATGCACGTTTTCATGATACGCTCATGAGTTCGAATGTTTCCTTTTTTTATCTGAAACAAAGCAACTACCAATAAAATAGCCGTTAGACCATTTATACTTGCATAGATTGGAGGTAGAAATCCTAATCGTTCCACACCAGGAATTCTCACTGTGAACAAAACCGCAACAGCTATTGGTATTATAATACTTAAAACCCAAATCCAGACATTGTATTTTTTTGCTGAAACATCACTCATATTATAATAATTTTTTAATGTCTTCTATGATCATGGTAATTCCCTCCTGCGTTAATCCATCGTAGTAGATAATTGGATTTCCATTCTCATCATAGCGTGAACGAATATTTCCTTCCTGATCTACTAATGCAAAAAAGCCTGAATGTTCAAAAGAAGCTTCAGAATCTTCTGTTCCTGGCACTTCGCCAGCATACAAATTAAATCCTTTGTTTGCCAACGTGTAGATATCAAATTTTTCACCTGTAAGCAAATGCCAATGCGGGTTCGTAATTTCGTATGCTTCTGCATAATCTTTTAAAACTTCTGGCGTATCATAGGTAGGATCAATACTAAAAGATGCGATCCCAAGATTTGGGTTTCCGTAGAATTCATTCTGAATCTTCACCATATTTTGATTCATAATAGGACAAATGTCGGGACAGGTGGTAAAGAAAAATTCTACCACATACACTTTTTCGTGATAATCTGCATTGGTAATGGTTTCACCGTCTTGATTGGTGAAACTAAATGCAGGCACTTCTCCAATCGTAGCAAGATCTGGTTCACCAAAAGAATCGACAATTTTAGGAACTGCCCAAATCCCAAAAAGCAATATGATAAATGTAATCCCTACATACGAATAGTTTGTCTTTTTCATATTTGTCTATTTGAGTTGTTTTTCTTCAGTGCTAATCGGTACTCAGCCAAGACCACTTTCACATCATCATCCATCTTATTGTTTATTTCTGAATAATTTCTAGCATCAAATCCCTGCATGATGCCTACATCATCATCATCGGTTCTTCCACGTAAATTTTTGTTTTTATCAATAATAAATACGAATGGTGTACTACTATCTGAAGCTAACATATAATCTGTCTGAAGAGAAGAAAACAACCTGTCAATATTTTCTGGAGTTCCAAAACCGAATACCCATCTTTTTGTGTCTGCAATTTCACTTATTTCATTTTTAAGTATGGCTACATCTGCTTCGGTGCCTTCTGGTACTATAGTTACAAATTGAAAGTCTTCAAATTCTGCATATTTATTATAAATCTTGTGCGTAAGATTAAAGGCGTTGGCTTTTTTTGATAAAGGATCGGTTCCTAAAAAACTCAACACTGTAATCTTATCATGCAACATAACAGGCTTTCCTTCTGAGGTTGTAAAAGCTGTTGTTTCTTTGACATTTTCAGTAAGTACAGGCAACTGCTTAAAAAGGTCTGTCCCTGAAGCAAAGAAAACGTATATCGTTAATGGCAATACGAATAATATCCCTAGAACAATGTATTTTTTTACTTGCATAACCTGCTTAATTTTCTTTACAAAAATACTTCAGAAAAGCAGTATTACCAATGAAATTATCTGCTATTTACAAAAAACCCAGACGTATGAGGTCTGGGTTTAAATTTTTTTAAGAAAAAGTTTAGTTAGAAATTAAACTTTACATAATTGCTTTTATACACTTCATAGATATAATCTCCTTCAATCAAAAGTATCAATACTAAATAACAGATTAGAAATATTGCTGTCCAAACAACTGCTCTTCGCAATCCTTTGGTTTCATCGCGCATGTGCATAAAATCCCATGTGATATAATATGCTTTTACAATGGTAAGAATGATGAAAATCCAATTAAGGAGTTTCATTGCGATAAACGTATTTTCGGTTAAGAACGCTGGCTTATAGATCCCCAGAGCAACTTCAATGATGGTTACTACAGATAAGAATCCAAAAACAAACCAGATCTTAGCAACGTTTGATTTAAACTTTACTGTCCCTCTGAAGATTGCTAAATTATGCTCGTGATGTGCCATTTTTTAAATAAATATTTTAAACCAGGTAAAAGAATGTAAATACAAATACCCAAACTAAATCTACAAAGTGCCAGTACAATCCTACTTTCTCTACCATTTCATAATGTCCTCTACGTTCGTAAGTGCCAATAATAACATTAAAGAAAATAATACAGTTAATGATCACACCTGATAGTACGTGAAATCCGTGAAATCCCGTTATAAAGAAAAAGAAATCTGCAAACAGTGGTGTTCCGTATTCGTTATGTTTCAGGTTAGCTCCTTCAACCACTAGCTTTCCATCATTTATTAATTTTGCTTCGGAAGCTTCTCTCGTTAAAACAGTTGGTTTTCCATTTTCATCATAATACTGAGTTCTCACTAGCAAGTCATCATTTGCCAGGAAACCAGCTTTCACTTCTTCAAAACTGTAAGTAGTTTGTGTTCCTTCAGCTTCATACCAAACACCATTGCTTTCTAGATGCGTTTCTTTAGCAGTAGGAATATGAATTGCAAAATCTTTAATCGCAACGCGTTCTCCTTCAGTATTTAAAAACTGAAGAATTTTTCCCCCTTTGGTTTCAACAGCTCCATAATCACCTTTGATAAAAGTATTCCATTCCCAAGCCTGAGAACCTACGAATATAGCACCACCAATAATCGTTAGGAACATATAAAGGATAACCTTATTTTTTTGCATTTTATGTCCTGCATCTACAGCTAGTACCATAGTTACAGAAGAGAAAATAAGGATAAATGTCATAAACGCCACATAATACATGGGCGCATCTACACCGTGTAAAAATGGAAAGTGTGTAAATACCTCATCGGCGATTGGCCACTGGTCAATAAATTTGAATCTTGAGAAACCGTAAGAGGCAAGGAATCCAGAGAATGTTAAGGCATCTGAAACAATGAAGAACCACATCATCATTTTTCCGTAGCTGGCTCTTAGAGGTTTGTTTCCGCCTCCCCAGGTTTTTCCTTCAGTACCTGTTTTAGCAACAGTTGCTTCCATAGAAGTAGTTGGTGTTAAATTTTGCACAAAAATAGGGATAATTTTTATCTCACAAAATAGAAAAACAAAAAGAGGTAAATCCACAGAATATCAACAAAGTGCCAGAAAGTCGCAGCAAGTTCAATTCCAAGGGTTTTACCGCCCTTATATTTTTGTTTAGAATGGTTATAAATTACAATTAAAAGACAAATAAGTCCAGCAAGAATGTGGGCTAGGTGCATTAACACAACTAAATATAAAAATGAGGTTGTAATAGTACTCTCACTACCCGTAAAATAGTAGCCATTTTCAATTATCTGATTAAAGCCAACAAACTGTAGCAAAACAAATGAAAATCCTAAAAAAAGAGTTGACACTAAAAATAGCATTCCCACTTTATTTTTTTGTTTTAGAATCGCCGTTTTAGCAAGATGTATGGTTACACTACTAAGTATGATTACTCCTAAACTAATGTAAAATGCTTGTGGAATTTCAAAATCTGTGAGCCAATCTGGACGTTCTTTACTTACTACATAAGCACTTGTCAATCCTGCAAAGCTCATAGAAAGACTTATGATACCAAACCACAGCATCATTTTCTTTGCTCTATTTTGTTTTATTTCTTCGGAACCTTCGGTATAATTCATTATCGTATAAATTTATCGGCTACATAAATAATTTGAAGTAGTGTAATATAGCTTACACTAACCAACATAAGTTGTTTTGCAGCTTTATTTGTTTGCTTTTTATAAAGGCGGTAAGCATAATACAGTAACCATACACCTATTCCTGCAATAAGAATGGCAGATACTGGCGTAATGTACAATCTTCCTGTAACGCCAACAGCAGGAATTAATGAGGCTAAAACTGTCCAGACCGAATAGAGCAACACCTGTATTGCTGTGCCACGGTCTCGCTTTCCGTTGGGTAGCATGTAAAACCCTCCTTTTTTATAATCGTCGAATAGAAACCATCCAATAGCCCAAAAGTGTGGAAATTGCCAAAAAAACTGTATCATAAATAATGTCCCTGGTTCAATTCCAAAATCATTGGTAGCAGCGACCCATCCTAACATAAATGGAATAGCCCCTGGAAAAGCACCTACAAAGACCGCTAAAGGTGTTTTTGTTTTTAAAGGCGTATATAAACTTACATACATAAAGATGGAAATTGCTCCAAACATTGCAGTCTGTGGATTTATAACATACAATACTGAAATCCCAATAATGGTTAATAATGTAGCCAGAATAAAAGCACTACTAACACTCATTCTTCCCGCGGGAATAGGTCTGTTTTTTGTACGATCCATTAAAGCATCAAGATCACGCTCAATGATCTGATTAAACACATTGGAAGCTCCAACCATACAATATCCTCCAATAGTAAGCAATAATAGTATATAAAAATCTATAGTTTCACATCCTAGGAGATATCCCGCAACAGAGGAAAAGACAACACTTACCGAGAGCCGCATCTTAGTGATATCGGTAAAGTTCCGAATTACAGAAACTTTTTCAGTATGCGATTGTGGAACAGCCAAAAAGAAAATTTTTGTTATACAGCTCACTAAATTATGAGACCTGATTTTTGTGGTGCAAAGATATGTTACGAAGTCGTTTTTTCACAACATATAGTCCAATTTATTTGTTGTTTTTTACTACTTTGCACATTCATTAAAAATAAGACTATGAAAATTTTTTTTAAAGTATTAATCATTGGATTAATTTCATCAAATTATGTTTTTGCACAGGATTTTATTACTGAAGCGAAAGAGAATGAGCTCGATAAAGCTAAAAAAACAATTACTGCCAGAAATGTCTCTGGCAACACTTATATAATTACCGGTGAAGGTGGAAATATTGGATTCCACGTAAGTGAAAATGGAATTTTAATGGTAGACAATCAATTTGATGATTCTACAGAAAAAATTCTTGAAGAAGTCAAAAAAATTAGTGATAAGCCTATTACCTATTTAATTAATACACATCATCATGGTGACCATACCGGTGGGAATGAAAATATGGCTGCCCTAGGCACCAAGATTATCGCACATGAAAATGTACGTAATAATATGGTTAAGAGAAAAGGAGATGGGATACCTTATAGTGCAGTGCCAGTAATTACTTTCTCCGAAAACATGAAACTTTATTTTGATAGCCAAGAAATATTTGCATTTCATGTATCAAATGCTCATACCAATGGAGATGTTGTTATTTATTTCCCACAAACAAATGTTATGCATACTGGAGATGCCTTTGTAAATAAAACATATCCATTTATCGACATAGAAAGTGGTGGAACTTTAGAAGGGTATATGGAAGGGCTTGATAAAATGTTAATGATTATTAATAAAACAACACAAATCATTCCTGGTCATGGTCCTTTAGGTACTACTTTAGATATTATTGCTACAAAAAATATGCTGGATGCTATTTCAACAAAAGTAAAAATTGAAATTTCTAAAGGAAAAACAGAAGAAGAAATAGTAGCCAATGAAGACATTACGAAATATTATGATGACCAAGGCTACGGAAATGGCTTTATTAATAGTGAAAAAATAAGGAGGACTATTTATAATGAGATTGTTGAAGGCTTCGATGAAAAGCAGAAAAAGTTAATGGAATTACAAAAAATTAATTCAAAAAGAAAACAAGAGGATAAAAAAAACTAAAAATCGTAATACCAATTAAATAAATCAGTTCGAATTCCAAAATTTACCCAAGTAGTTTGATTTTCAAAAACTTCTTGGGTATTTTGTTGAGGTTTAAAATCTCTAAAAATTACACTTCCATAGAATTTAAGATTGGTAGCAGGATTAATTATGTACCCTGCTTCTACTTCAGCATGAAAAAAATCAGTAGTGTTTCCTTGTGCCAATTCATTTCCTAAATCTGAAATTCTATCGTCTTCAGTACCATAAATATCACCACCATAAAAGAACGAATCTTCAGTAGTATTATATTCAAAACCTCTTTTTGCAAGTACTACTTTGGCATCGGCAAATATTCTATGATTCCTATATCTTACAATTGCAAGAAATTCAGAAAAATTAGCTCCTAACGTATGTGCTAAAGACTGATTATTATGCCCATAATTTAAAACAACAGTATTATGAGAATAGGTATACGGTCTTACCCTGTTGTATTCTGCCTGCAAGTATAAATTGTCAACTCCAAAAGCATTGTAATATTTCACTCCGAGCTGATAACCTGTTTTATTTTTAAAACTTCCTTCTCCACCCAAAACATCACTCGAAGAAAACTCATCGATAATAAGCTGTCCATACGCATTGATCTGATCTGAAAGTTTATACTTCGCACTCAACCCTATAAGCGCATTTCCTCCTCTCGATCCTGTTGAAAACTCAATTGCACGATAAAATATAACTGGATTTATATAATTAAAATCAAACCCACGGTCATTATCATTCTGCCAGATCACAGATTCAAAAAGCCCAATATTTAATCGCTTTGTCACGTTGTAACTTAAATAGTGATTAGCCATATATTTAGTTCTGAAACTTCCATCTTCAGTCACTGCAGATCTTACATCTCTAAGCGACATCCATGTGTTAGTATATTTTATTTTCCAGAATGTAGTGTTAAGCTTAAAAAAGGGATACGGACTTGCATTATCACTCATAAATAAAGAGCGGTAGCCATCTCCTATAAATTGCTTTCCGTGGCCTAATTGTATATTAAAGTACTTTGAAGGGGTAAATGAAACATGTCCTGTTGCTATAGGATAATCGTATGAATCATCTCTAAATTCTTTTGCAATTCCCCTTCCTGGTATAATAGCAGGGTTTCCACCATCTGGGCGAATAGATTCTGCAAAACGATTAAAATATCCTGCAAAACGACCCTGACTTTCATAGATAGCAGTAAAAAACCCAATATTTTTTCCTAATCCACCCTGAGCATAAGCTAAACGGGTATTATTATAGGTGTCAATTTCTGCATCAAAATCTTTTCCTGCCTGAAGATCTACTCCAGGATCTATTGTAATCCAATACTCATCTCCCTTAATAGTAACCATGTGTTCATTCCATAGCTTCCTGCCAAACCAAGAAGATTTATTTTTAAGTAGTTTTTGATTTTCTTCTTCCAGATTATAATACCTATTTACTTCACTGTATATATATGGTTTTTGTGCCGTATGATTGTTTTGACCTACTCTGTTGAGGGCAGGATCAAAACGAGTATACATTTCATGAGATAATGGAATATTTATATTGCTTTTGTATTCTTCATTTTGATAAGGCAGATTTTTTATTGCTTCAAATTCTTCAAAAGGATTTTGCAGCGTTCCAATTGTAACAGGAGTTGTGGTATGTATCGCCGCTGGTGTTTCATTTTTTATTTCAGAAACTGCAGTTACTTGAGCTCCTTCTCCTTCAACAATAGTTTTATTTAATGGAATAGCAATTGGCATAGTAAATTGCATATAGGTAGGATTTCCACTATAGGTTGCAGGGGTAACTTGAGGAAGTAATCCAAACACTCTTTTGGTTTCATCTTTTAGCTGATTGTAAAAGGCATCTACATACAACACATTAAACATTCCTTCTTTATCAACTTCAAAAAATACAGTAAGACTGCCCTTATAATTTTCTTCGGAAACAATATCGGGCGTTTTAAAATTATCTCTTATAAACTGAAGTAAGGTGATATTAAAGCAATTTTCAATAGCATTTATTACCGCTTCCTCACAGGAAGGAAACACGGGATATTTTTCCAGAGATCCTGAATCGCGTTGGGCATACAAAGATGTAAAACATAGAAAGAAGAAAATAGCAGCAAAAACTTTCATATAAATAGTCATATTTATAGCGGAAAGATACAGTTTTTTAAGTTTCTGTTATATTAAAAAATCCGCCCTTATTTCTAAAAACGGATTTTTATAACATTAATTACTTACTTGAAAAGTGATGGGTATACTATATGCTACATTAACGGAAGTATTCCCTTGCTTACCAGCTTCCATTATAGGTAATTGAGAAATAACTCTTTTTGCTTCCTCTTCAAGTTTTTTGTTTAAGGCTCTTGCTTTAACATTTGTTACAAATCCTTTTTTATCAATTGTGAATTGAACATATATTTTATGTATATCGCCCTTCTCTAAATGATCAAAATCATTGGTTCTAAATTTTTTGCTTATAAAAGCATTAATTTTTGAAGACATACAAGACACTTTATCATTATTAGAAGAATACTTTTCACAACCTGGAAATACTGGAACAAATTCCACATTGATCATACTCTCGGTTTTATCTGAAACTGAAGGTGTAGCCACTACAGAAGGTGTATTTTTTGGTTCAATTGGCTTATTTGTAACTTCCGTAGTTGTTATTTGACTATCATCAATTGGTGTATTGTCCTTTTTTGTCTTAATGATATTAGTAATTATTTGCCGCTGTATAGCTCTCTTTTTTATTGGATTTTCAGCCTTAGCTATTGGCTGTTTTTCCTCTAGTGTAAAGACATAACCAGGCTCCTCCTCTAAATTTAGATCTCTTGGAGCAGCATAACTATTGGTAGTAAAACCAATATTTGCCTCAAGAATCAGCAGTACGGCAAACAACCCAATCAACAATCCAAATTGAAAATAGCGAACAGTTCTGGACTTTATATTAATGCTTTTTTTATCTAGTCTCTTACTACGGACAGTCGTTGTTACTTCTGTTCCATTTTTGTCTTGTGCTTTCATAGGATTGAATTTTAAAATTACTACATTCCTATAATTACAAGTGTTATGCCAAAAAATAAGCCTCCTTGTATGAGGAGGCTTATTAAAGTGTTTATTTATATGAAATTAATTTTCAACTTGAAAAAGAATTGGTAGGTTATATAGAACTCCTACGGGTTTTCCACGTTGTTTTCCAGGTGTCATTTTTGGAAGTGAATTAATAACGTCTTTTGCTTCTTTCTCTAATCTAGGGTGTGGCGCACGAGCTTGGACATTTGTAATATTTCCAGTCCTATCAATTTTGAAAATAACTGAAATTCGCTGTCTCCCATCTAATCCTAAATCATTTGCTAAATCTGTATCAAACTTTTTCTGAACAAAAGCTTGAATTTTATCTGACATACATTTTTTCTTCGCAGCATTACCACTTTGATTTTCACATCCTGGATAAACTGGAACGTTCTCAATTACTGCAAAAGGAACATCTGCTATTTCCTCTTCCACTTCAACTTCCTGAATCTCTTCTATCTCAACAATCTCTTCTTCTTGACTTGTTTCTGTAGACTCGATAATAGTTTCCTCAACTTCTTCTTCATCTTCCACAACTTCAATCACTTCGGGAGCTGGCGGTGGAGGCGGTGGAGGTGGTGGAGGTGTTAATTGCTGGGTAATTGGTACTTCTTCTTCTAAATCATCTCCTGTATCTACCAGCCCTGCATCAAGATCACTCTTGTCGTATGTTTTATACTCAATGGCTTGCCATGCGATTAAAAGCATTAGCGCCATTCCTAACTGAAAGAAAATCAATAGTCTGTGACTAAGATCTGCTTTAGGATTTTTTTTCGGTTCCATAATAATTATTTTATATGATTGTAAAAATAGAGAATTTCTTTTTCAATATAAAACGAAAATTGATTTTATAAAAACAATTTTCATCTAGTCTTTATAAAAAAAAGCGTTCCAAGAATCGACCCACCCACATTTGCCAAGATATCATAATAATCTGCAGTTCTGTTTTGGGTTAAAACTTCTTGTAAAACTTCAATAATTATGCCATAACCTAGGCATAACACGAAGACCAAACCAACACTTCTTAAAACATTTTTGTGTTTGTAAAATGAAAAGTACACAGAGAGCCAAAGCAAAATTAAAATAAGGTGTATAAAAAAATGTATCCATTTATCAATAGATACATTTTCTGTATTAGGTAGTGTCACCTTTGGAAATAAAAAAGCTATTGTGATAAGAATTGTATAGCCTACTCCTATTAAAAGTAGCGTTTTAGGCGCCAATAATTTCTTTATAGGCTTGGTCATCTAACAATTCATTAATCTCGTCTGGGTTGGTAATTTTAATTTTTATCATCCATCCATCACCATAAGGATCTGAATTGACTTTCTCTGGTTCAGATTCTAACGAATCATTAAACGCTATAATCTCCCCAGAAAGAGGTAAAAATAAGTCTGAAACTGTTTTAACAGCTTCTACCGTTCCAAAAACTTCATCTTTTTCTAAAGTTTCATCCACAGTTTCTACTTCTACATAAACGATGTCCCCCAATTCACCTTGGGCAAAATCTGTAATTCCTACAGTGGCAACATCTCCTTCAATATTAACCCACTCGTGGTCTTTTGTATATTTTAAATTAGCAGGTACGCTCATAATAGTATTTTGTTTGTTATTTGTTGATTAGTTTCCGAAGTTATATCGCAATGTAAATCCGCTTCGAATAGTTGTCTGCGGAAACGCTGTTGAGATAGCATATTGGGAAAATGAATGGTCATAGTAGAACAGAGCTGTTAAGTTTTTACTTAATGCATAATCCATCTGAAACTGTATTCCATAAATGGTCTGTCCTGCCGTTGTTTGATTATTTTCTATATCCAAATACCGTATCACGGTCTTATTATCTCTTCTTGAAAGATCCATTTTAAAGTTGAGATCACTCGTAATAATACTTTTCTTTCCCCCAAAATTAGTGCCTATTTTAAGATCTTTAATTCTATATCCAAGTCCTAAAATAATTTCATCTCCTTTTATTTCGGTTAGTAGATTATTTGCAAAACTTAGCGACAATGCTCTGTCTTTTCTTATTTCTGCCAAAATCTTTACAGAATTGTTCATTTCAAAATCTACCTTTAATAACGGAGAAAATTGTTCAGTTAAGTTGACATTGGTTAAAAGTGTTCTACTCTTAAAATCACCAGCCTGATTTGTCTCTGTTGGATCTTGTTCGTTAAAGTCTAAGTTATTCTGAAACTGATTCACAGTATAACCAGCCCTATATCCATGCTGTAATGAAAATCGTTTAAAGTTCTTTTTAAACCAAGGCAACTTCATCAAACCTGTATACTTAATATCCCAGTTTGGCAGGGGTACATCTCTCAAAAAGCCTTTTTTCTCTGAAGCAGCATCTGTTCCTTTATATGCGGCTATAAATGCTGGTAATAGTACATTCTGACTGGTTTTTCCAAAACCTACTGGAAAACCATCTTCATCACGTGGATAATTTGAGTTTCCATAAAAATCTTCAGCAAGACGATCTGCAATTACAATTCTATTAGCTCTAAAATCGTCGAATGCAGCAGAAGTCATTTCATTGCTTTGACTAAAAGCTGTTGCTATCAGCAAAGTTGAAATATTAAAGTTCCCAGATGTTCTAGGTGTTAAAGAACGATACCTATCATCGATAACTATATAGTTTTCTGCATAGTTTTCAGAATAAATCCTGCTGGCATTAAGATCTATTTTTAAATCTTGAATAGGCTCTAAATTTGCCTGAACATCTAATTGTCTACTTTCATTCTCTGTATATTGCTCATTGAATTCAGGGTAAATAGTCAACCAACCTTTACGTGCCGCAAGCTCTCTTATTTCACGCTGACTCCCTAAAGTGAAGCCCAGAGTAGGCTCAAGCGTACCTGCAAAACCTACAGATGGAGTGTACCCAGGCAAGAATATACCATTGGTTTCTTGATAATTCACCTGAATTTTCTTTAAAGATGTTGCCAAGCCTATAAATAAATTTGCTGCTTGTGCTCCCGCTCCTAACGAGTTTGAACTAGCGGCATCATTTCTATTTCCTGTGGTTTCACCAGAACGACCTCCTCTATTATTATTAGTTGTATCACCATCTTTTCCCCCTAATTGAGTAGCTCCTCCTTTATCCAAAGTTCCTGCGATACCACCTTTACCTCCTTTACCTCCTGTATTACTATTACCGCCTTTAGAATTGGTATCTTGATTTGCTCCTTCTGTATTCGTGTTAGCTCTTGGCTTCTTAATTTTAGTAATTCCTAAATACTTGTAAAGAGCGCCCATATCAAGACTCGAATTAACACGATGTGTACTAGCATTCTGAACAGAATTTCCTAAATCATAAAATTCTGTCGTTCCATCTTGTAACGTAATTGGGATATTGTTGAATAAATCACTTCCATCCTGCCATTGAAAATCTCCTGTGTAAGAATAGGTTCCCCTAATCCATTTTAAAAATGGAAATTTATTAAATGGTAAATCATAATTTACCTGAAGCGATTGAAAATGCTGATTTGGATCTCCTACATCAAAGAAACCATCCCAAATTCCAATACTATCATCTGTTTCATAAGAAATACTCCCATCAGGCTGCTCAACAGGCGTAATATAATTATTGACTATACGGTTATTCGCTGAGTTAAAATTAAATCTCAGTGATTTTGTCAAATTATAATTCAAAGTGTACTGCCAGTCAAAAAGGAAGTTACGTTGGTACAACAATGGAGCAGGAATAAATCCATCAGGTCTATTTAACTCCCTGAATTTTTGCTCATTGTATTGTCTTACAATATTTGAACTTACCGCAATATTTGTTGGTAAATAATTAAAATTTAGATCCTTTAAAAACTGCCAATACTTCCCAGTAAACAACGAATCGTTTTTCTTAAATGGCTCGTAAGATTTCTGTTCAAAATTATAGTTATACGTTGCCCCAACATTTACATTTTGATCTAAGGACTCTTCAATCTCAAAATCGTGATGATCTATTTGATTGTAAGAATAAGAAAGTGTGAGGTTTTCAACGTCATAAATTTTTGGTTTTGCATCCCCTGTTCTATTCTTACGAACCCCTATAAAGTTGACACTTTGTCTTTTTGTATAATCTACAGATTGTTCTTCAATTCTGTCTCTTTCTTCTGCGCTTTCACTATTATCAAGTCGCGTTTGCAATTCTATATCTTGAAATTCAGGATCGTATTGAGGTGTAATTAACTCTTCTCCACGACCATAACTAAAGGGTAATTGAACGCCCCATTTCTGAGGTAATAATTGCCCTAAATTAATATTTGTGATTACATCATAACTTTCAGCATCTTCCTGACTTCTTTCATTTGGACCTTGTTCAAGAGAACCAAATCCAATCGTACTTTTTCCTGCTGTAGCACTTACGGTTGCAAAATCTGCAAGATTAGCATCAAGACTTGCAACAGCTGCCCAGCCTCCTTCATTATTTAATTCTGAAAGACGTAACTCATTGAACCAAACTTCACCACAAATATTATCACCAGAAGCGTTTCTAACCCCAACCATGATATTTCGAACGGTTCCAAAACTTGGGTTTCCTTTGATACCAATGCGTAATTCATTTTCTGAACCTGAGAAATCTTCCAATTCAGATTGATCAAAAAACACAACATCAGTTGGGATTCCTCCAGCACCACCTAAAACTCTCGTTTTAACCTCCTGAAGCAAACTCAAAGGCACATTAAATCTATTTTCAATAGGCCAGATCTCTTCAGCAGAAGTAGCTCCAAAAGTCGTCGGATTTAAAGGCAACTGTATTTCGTAGTAATTTTGATCCAAATCATTTCCTAAACGCATAAATGCAACCATTTCACCGTCAGAAAGTGGTACTTCATTCGTTATCGATTCAGCATGGACAAACATTTCCAGATTTTTATACTGACGCATGTCAACATTAAAATTCTTATATACCGAACGACCGTCACCAGGCTCTAGACCACATAAACGTAAAGCTAAAGACTGTTCGTTTTGACGAATGAGATTGTTGTTATTATTGAGTTCCTCTCTAATTACTCCCGGAGGAAGCACATAAGGAATAGGTTCCCGATTCTCATTCTCCTCAATATTAACTGCTTCCACTTCAAAGACTGTATCATCCAGATCTGGATCTTCTCCGGTTACATCAAGAGTTTGAGTATATCTTCGGTAATCACCTCTTACTAACTCCAAAGTTCCAAAACGCAAGATGGTATTTTGAGCAAACTGTGATAGATACATACGCATAAAACGTATTGATCTAAAGTCTGAAATACCATTTACTGCCTGATCTGGCTCTCCAATTGGCACTTTAAACTGCACCCATCTTACAGGTATAGAAGAATTATTTTGAAGCGTAACATTTAATTCCTTGACATCGGTGATAAATTCATTGTTGGAAATATCCATCCCAGGATAAATATCAACATTGTATTCAAAATAACTATTTACCGTGTTCATAGTATTATCACGGTTAATATCTTCTACATCTGGTTGTGGGGTTGAACCTCTATTCGTATCTGTTACTTCTACCGGAGAGTTCCCCTGAGTACCATTATAAAAAGTATATCGCTGAAGAATATCTCCTTCGGCCTGTAAAAAATATTGATAGTTATCGAGTGCGGGATCTGCCAAACCTGCAAAATCACTATAATTAGCTGCTTCTTCTGCGTCGGTAAGTCCATCGTATCCAATATCCTGATTAGTACGTTGTTGCCCTTCTGTATCAAATGTATATACTAATGATTGCTGAGTTGGCACTTTACCCCAAGAGGTAGGAAGGGTATTGGTATCTGACCCATCCTCTGGAAGTCCATTTTCATACTGTTTCCTTCCATCTTTTAAAATATCTTCGGAAATATTTCCTAGGTTAAAGTTGATGGTTCCTCCTGTATTTCCAACATTTTCATCATAAATAAATGGATCCATTAACCAGAACGTAATGTATTCTACATTCGCTCTTTCAAAATCTGTAGTGGTCAATTGCCTTGAAATTCCACCAAATCGACTCGCCGGATTAGGAAGAGTATTGGTTCCAGCTGCTTCTGGGTTAAAGTTATATTCTCCACGTGTACTTGGATAATAACCAAGGTCTAACGTAAATAAAGCCTGTGTTTGTCCTTGAATGATATCCTGATTAGGGAAAATTTCATCTCTAAATACACGTCTCGTAAAAGGAGATGATAAATCTTCATCATTTATTCCTGCAGGTCGCTGGCTACTATAAAAAATTGGATCAATAGTATACCAAGCAAGTTTTGCACGATTATAGTTATACGCTAAATTGTTGTTTGCGACTTCTCCACCAAAACCAATTGGCGTACTTGACAAAAACCAGTTTAAAGGCGCTTTGATATCAAGTTCGGTTTGAGAAGCTTCAAAATCATCCACATAGACCGTTGTTTTACCATCAAAATCTGCCACTTTTGGCGCACCTGGCATTAAATAAGCAAACTCACCCCTTAGGGCAACATTTGACTCTACATCGGTATCAATATTAGGTAACTTATTTACCAAGCGTGTCAAGAAAGGAACTTCGGTAGAGTAATTAGCATTAAAACCAAATATGGTATTATTAATAGGCTCTACATTGTATGAAGATTTTTGTGTTAGTGGCCGTTCATTCAGATTTAAATAAGTGGCGCCAACTTGAAATTTATCACTAAATTTATGTTCTACATTCAACCCGCTAAAACGTTTTGTCTGCTGACCGAATAAGGTATTGTTTTCAGTAGATATATTTATAGGGGTATTCGAGTTTAATAATGCCGGATCTAAGATCTGCACTCGTCCCAGTTGGTAATTTACTGTATAATCAACTCCTTCAGTCAATGTTCTACCTCCAGCTGTTACGGTTACCGATCCCTGCGGAATATTAAAGGCTCCAATAGCAATTCCATCTGCTCCAGTAGATTTATAAGATCCTTTTAGCTGAAATTTATTTTTATCACTGGCCTCTTGCTCCGCTTGTATTTTAGTGGTCGTATACAGCTGACGGAATACATACTGATTCTGATTCGCGTTATAAGTGGAAGGAATTTCATAAATCTGACCCCCAGCTGGGCCATCGTTATCAAGTTTATCAAATAAATACTCTCCAAACGGTTCTACAGAGGTAAATATAATACGCCCGTTTTGTGTATCTACTGTAATACCTGGCAAGAAATCAAAAAATCCATCGCCTCCACTTTGAGGATCTCCATTAAAATTAAGTCGGTCCAGATTAAAAACATTCAATAAAATAGTATTATCTACATCTTCAGGCAACGGCACAGCAGGAAACGCTGGAGAGCCTGGTGCTGCTGTAATATAATTGATAGGAGATGGGTTGGTATATAAAATATTTAATCTGAAATCTTCTTGCTCTAATTGAAAAGCTCCTAGAGGATAAATGTTTTTCATCATTAAGTCCCAAACTGGCTCATTTACATTGGTGATATTGCTTTTCAGCATTTTTACCACAAGGTTTTGAGCTATGCCTTCAATGGGAGGGTCATTAGGATTATTAGGATCTGGGATATTTCCTCCTGAAGCATCTACACCGTCATTGGCAAATTCACCAACCTGATATACTTGGCCACCTACGGTAAATTGAAATGCGACTGCTAAAATTTCATCATTACTTAATCGTTGATTTAGGGAAATATATCCTAACTGCGTATCAAGTGTATATTCGTTTGGCAGTAATTGTCTTGCATTTTCTAATGTTACATAATCCAACCCTTCATTCACTTGTGTTCCTCCAAAACCTTGTTCTACAGAGGCAACATCTCTTATATTTTCATTAAGTAATGTTGGAGCCGAGCCATTAATTCCAAATGGGTTAAAATCGTTATTTCCATTATCTGGAAAAGCACCAGCAGGTCTGTTGATAAAACCTCCAGGAATAACATCAAGTCCCACATTCTCTGGGTTTGATTCTCCAATATCTTGTAATGCCACAATATTTCTTACGTTGTCTGTTCGGTTAGTCCTATTGGTAATCCAAACTTCTGCTCTGGTAATTTGAACATTAGAAGCGATAAATGGATATTGTGCTAAAAATCTATCGTAATTGTCTCTAAAGTAATGCGCTAAAAAGAAGTGTCTATTTTCGTCATATTCTGAAGCAAATAGTTCATAATCGGTCACAGTTGCTCCCCCTTCGGCGACTACGGTTCTTGTTTCAGATTTTTGTTCTGAAAAGACTCCAGTAACAGTCGTATTTCCAAACTGAAGCTGTGTTTTAACACCAAACAAACTCTGTGCCCCTTGAATTAGTGAACTATTGAGAGGCATGCTCACATTACCTACTTCTATCTTCTGAATGATATCATCTTCAGTTGGTGTGTATTCTAATTTTATCTGGTTCTGAAAATCGAAAGTAGATTGAGTGTCGTAATTTGCGTTAATCTGAAGCCGCTCTCCAATTCTTCCAAGCAAACTTAAACTAATTCGCTGATCAAAATCAAAAGATAAGTTACTTCTGTTTCGGGGAGAAAATGAAGGATTATCCTGTTTTGTATACAACAATCCAAGATCCATTTCTACCGTTCCTTGTGGTATCACTTCGATGGTGTTTCCACCGAAAATAGATTCAAAAAAATTCGAGTTGACGTAAAAGGTTGGAAGTAAGTTTTTCTGTTTTTCTTCAGACCCTTCTTTTCTTCCGTCGGCAGCATCAATCTTATCCTTGAAGTACTGCTTCATCTGTTCTTTTAAGATCAAATCACGGTACTCTTCTGGAGTTAAAATTAACGGATAAGATATTGTAAAATTACCGAGCGTTTTCGTGTAAATATACCGATCTGTAATAGGGTCGTAGGTGTATAAATTCTGGATACTTGGAGGCGTAGGCAAATCCATTCTCCCTAAAGAAGAACCTGTCGCCGTTGAGTCCTGTGCCTGCGCAAAAGACATTCCACCTATGATAAAACTAAAAATTAATAAGAGCTTGTAAAAGCTATTTTTGAAATCGTAATTTTTTGCGCCCAATTGTTACAAATTTTTTAAAGCTTGTTTTATAATCATCTCCACACTCGCATTAGGATCTTCTCTCACAATTTTATCACATACCTTTTCGGCTTGTTTACGAGCAAAGCCTAAGGTCTCCAAAGCAGATAACGCTTCATTTTTGTTCGTATTGCTCGAAACCGAAGAAACCTCTTCTAATCCGTATACTTTTAAGATTTTATCCTTCAAATCTATAATGACACGTTGTGCCGTTTTAGACCCTATACCCTTAATAGATTGTATGGTAGCTGTATCGTTTCCAGCGATAGCAGCGCTAACTTGTTCTGGAGACAAAGAAGAAAGCATGGTTCTGGCCGTACTTGCCCCTATTCCAGATACAGAAAGCAACAATCTAAATATCTCTCGCTCCATAGAAGTAGAAAAACCATACAATGTATGCGAATCTTCTCTAACTAATAGATGAGTGAGGAGTTTTACATTTTCAGATGTGGGGAGCTGCGAAAATGTATGTAATGATATATTTATAAAATAACCCACACCATTACAGTCTATTACAACATCGGTCGGGTTCTTTTCAATTAATCTTCCCTGTATGTGGGTAATCATACTGTTAATAAAAACTTAATGCCCCCAAATATAGTATAATTATTTTCATCTGGCACGCTTAGAAATATGAAAAAATTTCTACTTTCTATCTGCTTTTTGTTTGCTTTGCAGCTTCTTTTGCACGCTTCTCTTTTTGTTGTGCATCTACCACAGCAACGGCTGCCATATGAACTATTTCTTCAACACTCGCCCCCAACTGAAGAATATGCACAGGCTTACGCATTCCTAACATGATTGGACCAATTGATTCTACATTATTTAGCTCTTTTAATAGCTTATAATTGCTGTTTGCTGAATCCAGGTTGGGAAATATCAATGCGTTTACTTTTTTACCTGCCAGTTTTGAAAAAGGAAATTTTTTCTGAAGCATTTCAGGATTTAATGCAAAGTCTGTTTGAAGTTCACCATCTACGTGCATATCTGGTACCGCCTTATGCAATATACTTACTGCATCACGTACTTTAGAAGCATGAGGATCTTTTGAAGAACCAAAGTTTGCATACGAAATCATCGCAATTACTGGCTCCATACCAAACATCTTCATCGTATAGTTGGTCATCTGGGCAATCTTCGCTAACTCCTTGGCCGTAGGATCTATATTAATAGAGGTATCCGACAGGAATAAAGGTCCTCGTTTTGTTAACATTAAATTGGTAGTAGCCACTTTACTAACACCTTCAAAAGTTCCTATAGTTTCTAACACAGGTCGTACTACCGATGGATAGGATCTTGAATATCCAGAAATCATACAATCTACATCTCCTTCTACCAGCATCATACTGGCATAATAGTTTCGCAAACGCATCATCCCTTGGGCGTCGTAGAGTGTAATACCACTACGTCTTCGGTTTTTCCAGTACATTTCTGCATAGTGATTCAATTTGTCTTTTTGCTCATCACTTTTCGGGTCAATAATTTCAACCTCGGCATCATAATCCAGCTGCTCCATTAATTCAAGAATGATTTCCTTTCGACCTAGCAATACAGGAATTCCAATACCTTCTTCGTGAACAATTTGCGCCGCTTTTAAAACGTCTAACTGATCAGCTTCTGCAAATACGATTCGCTTAGGATTTGTCTTCGCTCTGTTTAGCAATAATCGAATGATCTTGTTGTCACTTCCCATACGCTCATAAAGCGCATCTTTGTATCCTTCCCAATCTGTAATAGGTGCCGTAGCTACACCACTTTCCATTGCCGCTTTTGCTACTGCTGGAGGAACAGTTGCGATAAGCCTTGGATCAAAAGGCTTCGGAATGATGTAGTCTTTCCCAAAATTAAGACGAGTTTCCCCATACGCAATATTAACCTGTTCTGGAACAGGTTCTTTTGCCAGATCTGCCAAAGCTTTAACTGCAGCCATTTTCATAGCCTCATTAATTTTTGTAGCACGAACGTCTAGTGCTCCTCTAAAGATAAACGGAAACCCTAACACATTGTTCACCTGATTCGGGTGATCGCTTCTTCCCGTCGCCATTATAATATCGTCACGGGTAGCACAAGCCAGCTCATATTCAATTTCGGGATCCGGATTTGCCATCGCAAATACAATTGGTTTCTTTGCCATTGATTTCAACATCTTAGGCGTTACAATATCTGCAATAGAAAGACCTACAAACACATCGGCATCTTTCATTGCTTGGTCTAACGTGTCAATTTTTCGAGCTGTAGCGAACTCAGCCTTTTCTTCGGTAAGCCCTTCTCTGTCTTTTCTAATCACTCCCTTACTGTCAAGCATGACAATATTCTCTGCCTTGGCACCAAACGCCTTGTATAATTTTGTGCAGGAAACTGCCGCTGCACCAGCGCCGCTAATAACAATTTTTACTTTTCCAATTTTCTTTTTAGCAAGTTCAAGTGCATTTAATAAAGCTGCTGCCGAAATAATTGCTGTGCCGTGCTGATCGTCATGCATTACAGGAATATCGAGCTCTTCTTTGAGTCTTCGTTCTATCTCAAAAGCTTCGGGAGCCTTGATGTCTTCTAGATTGATTCCACCAAATGTTGGCGCTATGTTTTTTACCGTTTCAACAAATGCATCGATATTTTCGGTATCCACTTCAATGTCAAAAACGTCAATATCTGCAAAGATCTTAAATAACAACCCTTTACCCTCCATTACGGGTTTAGAAGCTTCAGGACCAATATTTCCTAAACCTAACACTGCCGTACCGTTAGAAATTACAGCAACCAAATTTCCTTTTGCGGTATATTTATAAACATTTTCCTTATTTTTCTCTATTTCTAAACAAGGCTCTGCAACACCTGGTGAATAGGCTAACGATAGATCTCGCTGGGTTGCATATTTTTTTGTTGGTACTACCTGAATCTTTCCAGGTTTTGGCTTTGCGTGGTACAAAAGTGCTTCGCGACGTTTACTTTGCTTACTCATAATCTATTTGTATTCTAACTAACAAATGTAAGGGAGATATGGCGATAAAGAAAAGTTATTTCCCTTTTATAAACTCAATATTTCTTTTTAATCCTGAATATTTTGTACGTTTTACAGCGCTTTTTTTAAAGAGTTCCTGAAACACCTCTTCGGAAACTTCTTCCCACTCTTTCTTTGACATCGAAAGTAATTTTGGGTTAGGCTGAAACAAAGGTTCTTTATGTGATTCACTAAATCGATTCCAGGGACACACATCTTGGCAGACATCACAACCAAATATCCAATCATCCATCATTCCCGAAAAACCTGAAGGGATCGAATTCTTCAATTCTATGGTGAGATAAGAAATACATTTACTTCCATCGACTACATAAGGAGCTACGATCGCCTGTGTTGGACACGCATCAATGCATGCAGTACAGCTTCCGCAGTGATCTGTAACTGGCATATCATATTCCAGTTCCAAATCCACAATCAATTCGGCTATAAAATAGAAAGAACCTACCTGCTTCGTTAAAACATTAGAATGTTTTCCCATCCAGCCCAATCCGCTTTTTACAGCCCAAGCCTTATCAAGTACTGGCGCAGAATCTACAAAAGCTCGTCCATGTACCTCTCCAATTTCAGTTTGTATAAAAGTAAGAAGTTGCTTCAGTTTATCTTTGATTACAAAATGATAATCCGTTCCGTAGGCATATTTAGAAATTTTATAGGATTTTTCATTCTGAGTTTCAGCAGGGAAATAATTCAGTAATAAAGAAATCACACTTTTGGAATCTTCTACAAGCTTTGTAGGATCCAGGCGTTTATCAAAATGGTTTTGCATATACCCCATCTCACCCTGCATGTTCTGATTAAGCCAATTTTCAAGTCGTGGCGCCTCTTCTTCCAGAAAACCCGCTTTGCTAATACCACAAGACATAAAACCCAGTCGTTTTGCTTCGGTTTTAATAAGTACAGTATTTTTTGATTGGTTGTTCATTTCCTAAGATCGCATTTCGAATCTCAAAATAGCATCTTTTGGTTTCATCGTAATAAGCGGCGTGATGTTAATGGGTGACTTTTTCTCTTCAATCTTGAATTTAAAAATGAGTGATGCAATAGCTAACACCATTTCATACATCGCAAAATTATTACCTATACACATGCGTGGCCCTGCTCCAAAGGGGTAATAATACTCTGAATATTTTAAACCGTTACTAGCTGCAAACCTACCTGGATCAAAAGTATCAGGTTCATTCCAAAAGCGGGGATCTCGGTGTATCTCATGTAAAGAAAATAATAAAGTCGCCCCTTTTTCTATCTCCATCTCATTAAAAGAATCTGCTTCATGATTTACACGATCAATAAAATAGGCTGGCGGATACAGACGCATGGACTCTTCAATGACTTGTTTTGTGTAGGGACACACTTTTAAAAAGGACATTAAATCTTCTTTTATAGGTTGTGCTTCAAAAACTTCCTGAAAAACTTTATCTTGAATCTCCGGATGACGCGCCAGCAATTCGGCCGTAAAAGTAAGTGCGTTTGAGGTCGTTTCATGCCCTGCGGTAAATAGAATCAAGATTTCGTCGAGCAATTGCTTTTCAGACATCGCAGTTCCATCTTCATAGCGAGCGTCCAACAACATATCTAACAAATCGTCTTCCCGCTTTCCAGATTCTATTCTTCTAGTGACCAGTTGCTTTAAGATAGCACGGGCTTCATCCACCAAATCCATATGCTTTTTGATCTTTCCGCTCAACTTAAACCACCATATTTTAAAAGGTTGCCTAAGCTCTTTTACCAGCATTTTTTGAGCGGTTTCAGTAATGTATTGAAGCCTATTCGTTTCTGATGCCGTAACTCCTCCACTAAACAAAGCTTTTGCAACAGTTTGAAAAGCGAGATCATTAAATATAGGAAAGATATCTATGGCTTTATGAGTTTCTATCTTTGCTATTTCCACATCTATGGCATTCTGCATGGCTTCTAGCAGATTTACAAGTTGCTTTTTATGAAATGCGGGCTGAATCATCTTGCGTTGTTTCTGCCAATGTGACCCCTCTGCAGTTAATAATCCGCGTCCTACATATTTTGCAAGGTCTACTGTTTGAATGGTTGATTTTGTATAGTTTTTTTGGTTTTTCTGAAGCACATATTGTAGAAATCCAGCGTCCCTTGAAAAAATAACCGAAGTTCTTATACCCAACTGCAATCTGAAAGTATCTCCCTTTTCTGAAAAATTACGGTGATGAAACGGCAGAGGGTTTTTAAGAATATTGCGCGCGTGTCCTAAAAATTTAAAAATAGAAACTTTTGGGATTTTTTGATTGTCCATAGTTAAAATAATCCTCCCTGAGTAGGTCCTTTCAGTTTACCCAAATGTTTGTAGGCAGCTTCAGTTACTTCTCGACCTCGTGGAGTACGCATGATAAATCCTTGTTGGATTAAAAAAGGCTCATATACTTCTTCGATAGTTTCAGGACTTTCAGAAACAGCTGTAGCAATCGTTGTAATCCCTACAGGACCACCTTTAAATTTTTCAATAATCGTAGTTAAAATTTTATTATCCATTTCGTCCAGACCATGAGCATCTACATTCAATGCTTTTAGAGCAAACTTGGCGATTTTAATATCAATCGTTCCATTTCCTTTAATCTGTGCAAAATCCCGAACACGTCGTAATAGAGCATTTGCAATACGAGGAGTTCCTCTACTACGCCCTGCAATTTCAATAGCTGCTTCCATGGTTATTGGAACTTCTAAAATTCCGGCACTTCGCTCTACGATGGTCGTTAACAACTCTGTGGAATAATATTGTAGTCTGGAAGAAATCCCAAAACGAGCTCGCATAGGGGCCGTTAATAATCCAGACCGTGTTGTTGCTCCCACCAATGTAAAGGGAGCTAAATGTATTTGAACCGAACGTGCATTAGGTCCGGATTCTATCATGATATCAATTTTATAATCCTCCATTGCCGAATAGAGATACTCTTCTACTATGGGGCTCAACCGATGAATTTCATCAATAAATAACACATCCCGCTCTTCAAGATTTGTTAATAAACCTGCCAAATCTCCCGGTTTATCCAATACGGGGCCAGAGGTAACCTTAATACCTACGCTAAGTTCATTGGCAAGAATATGTGCCAGCGTTGTTTTTCCCAATCCCGGTGGGCCGTGGAATAAGGTGTGATCTAATGCTTCATCTCTACCATTTGCCGCCTGAACAAAAATCTGAAGATTTTCAAGCGCTTGGTCCTGACCCGTAAAATCGTTAAAACTTAAGGGTCTTAATTTTTTTTCAATTTCAATTTCCTGCGGACTTAAATTTTCTTCGGAAGGATTGAGATGTTCATTCATAACACAAATATACGAAGTGTATCGCTTTTAAAACCCGAGACTAAAATCTTATTAAAGATAGTTTAACAAGTTTTAATACTCTATTGTGAACCATTAAAACTACAAGTTGGTATCTTAGAAACAAAACAAATATGATGATTTTACCAAAAAAGAAAACACCCAGCTTAGAAGTAGATTTAATTAATGGTACTAAATGGGTTTTAGAAAAACAAGATCCAAAAAATTTTACATTAGTACTATTCTACCGAGGATTACATTGTCCAAAATGTAAGGATCAATTGGAAGATCTTAAAGGGTATTTAAAAGATTTTAGTGCTAAAGGAGTGAATCTTATCGCTATAAGTATGGATACTGAAAAAAGAGCAAAAATTACTTCTGAAAAATGGGACATAGAAAGCATTCCTCTAGGATATAATTTATCGGAAGCTTCTGCGAGAGAATGGGGATTATATATCTCAAAAGCAATTAGTGATGCTGAACCAGATGTTTTTAGTGAGCCAGGCCTATTTTTAGTTCGCACAGACGGTACTTTATATTCGGCTTCCATACAAACCATGCCTTTTGCCAGACCACAATTTGATGATTTGCTAAATGCAATTGATTTTATACTAGAAAAAGAATACCCAGCTCGAGGAGGTCACTAAAAAAAGCCATACAAAAGTATGGCTTGGTTTCAATAACCAACTCCCCAATTGGTTATTTACTATTATGAGATGTAAATGTATACTACATACTCATCTTTTGAAATACGTATAAATACGTATTTTTATAAAAACCGTGCCCTCCTCAAAGCACGGTTTAAATAAAACACTGAAAAAAAATTTAGTTAGTTCTAAATTACATTTCAAAAATAGAATTGATCCTAAACAGAAACAATACCCCATACTGGGTATATTTAAAGAAAAATCCCTTCTGAATTACTTCAGAAGGGATTTTATTATTTCAGTACTAAATTTTAATGATTCATTTCTTCTTCGTTATCCTGTAACGGAATATGTTGTGGAATAAAATCCTGTCCAGGTATTACATAATCACTTTCGTCTTTATTCAGTTTACTATAGTCATAAGACCAGCGGTATACATGCGGAATTGGACCATCCCAGTTTCCGTGGATATGCTTAACTTCTGCTGTCCACTCTAATGTATTCGATTTCCATGGGTTTTTAGGTCCTTTCTTTCCGTAGAACATAGAATAAATAAAGTTATAGAGGAATACTAACTGCGCAGCCGCCGTAATAATGGCAAAGATTGTAATCACCACATTTAAATCTGCCAGATCATCAAAATATGGGAATGCTGTATTTGTGTAGTAGCGTCGTGGAAGCCCTGCCATTCCAATAAAGTGCATCGGGAAGAAAACTCCGTAAGCACCCACCGCTGTAATCCAGAAATGGATATATCCTAAATTTTTGTTTAGCATTCTGCCTTCAAACATTTTTGGGAACCAATGATATACCCCTGCAAATAGACCGTACAATGCAGATATACCCATTACCAAGTGGAAGTGAGCTACGACAAAATAGGTATCATGAACATTGATATCTAAGGCACTATCTCCTAAGATAATTCCTGTTAGACCTCCTGTTATAAAGGTCGAAACCAATGCAATTGAAAACAGCATAGCAGGATTGAACTGTAAGTTCCCCTTCCATAAGGTTGTAATATAATTAAATGCTTTTACTGCAGAAGGAATTGCGATCAATAGTGTCGTAAATGTAAATACTGACCCTAAGAATGGATTCATTCCCGAAATAAACATATGGTGACCCCATACAATTGTCGATAAGAAAGCAATTGCTAAAATAGAGGCAACCATCGCACGATACCCGAAAATTGGTTTCCGGGAATTCGTAGCAATAATTTCTGAAGTAATCCCTAAAGCAGGTAGTAATACAATATAAACTTCTGGGTGTCCTAAGAACCAAAATAAATGTTCAAACAATACTGGTGACCCTCCTTGGTTATGTAATACTTCTCCAGCTATATAAATATCAGAAAGGAAAAATGACGTTCCAAAACTTCTATCCATAATAAGCATTAAAGCTGCAGATAATAATACCGGGAACGATACTACACCAATAATTGCAGTTACAAAAAATGCCCAAATGGTCAATGGAAGTCTTGTCATAGACATTCCTTTGGTACGTAAATTAATTACGGTAACAATATAGTTTAGAGATCCCAATAAAGAGGAGGCAATAAAGATTGCCATCGAAACTAACCATAGTGTCATACCCGCTCCAGAACCTGGGATAGCTTGAGGCAATGCACTTAATGGAGGATAGATTGTCCAACCTGCCGACGCTGGTCCAGCTTCAACAAATAATGACATTACCATGATCACACTCGAAATAAAGAACAACCAGTAGGATACCATGTTTAGAAAACCAGAGGCCATATCGCGTGCCCCAATTTGCAATGGAATCAATAAGTTACTAAAGGTACCACTCAGCCCAGCAGTTAATACAAAGAAAACCATGATCGTACCATGAATAGTCACCAATGCTAAATATACATTAGGATCCATGACACCTCCTTCTGCCCATTTTCCTAAAAAGATTTCATAAATCTTGAAAGGTTCTTCTGGCCATGCTAATTGCATTCTGAAAAGAATAGACATTGCAATACCAATGATACCCATAAACAATCCAGTAATTAGGTATTGCTTAGAGATCATTTTATGGTCTGTACTAAATATATATTTAGTTATAAATGTCTCTTTATGATGATGTCCATGATCATCGTGATGATCTACTACGTGGTCGTTTGCGTGTGCTGACATATCTTTTATTAGGCTATTTTATTATTGTTTTAATGCTTCAGCAAGGGTAGCCTGTTCTGCCATCCATGCATCATATTCTTCTTGTGTTTCTACAATTATCTTCATCTGCATATTGTAGTGATTACTACCGCAAATTTTGTTACAAAGTAACATGTAGTCAAATTCGTAAGGCTCTAAAGCTTCTTCACCTTTTGCTGTAAGTTCTATACTATTCTCTCTTCGGATATTGTTAATTCTTCTCACTTTAGCAACAATCTCATCATTCATGCGCATTTCTTCAGTAGTAATTACTGGAGTGAATGAAAACTGAGTAATCATACCTGGAACACAGTTCATCTGAGCTCTAAAGTGTGGCATATATGCCGAGTGTAATACATCTTGAGAACGCATTTTGAAATGAATCTTTCTTCCAACAGGCAAGTGTAATTCATTAACAATAACATCGTCCTGTGCATTCGGGTCTGAAGCATCCACTCCTAATTGGTTGACTCCTTCAATTAATCGAACATTCGCTTCTCCTAATGTATTGTCCTCTCCACCATAACGAGCTCTCCAGTCAAATTGATACGCGTATAGCTCTACCACAAGCGCATCATCATCTTCTTCAATATTCATGATATCTGTCCAAGTAAATAATCCGTAGATGATTAACCCCGCTAAAACAATTACAGGAATAATGGTCCAGATAAACTCTAAACGATCATTGTCTGCGTAAAACGTTGCTCTTTGAGTTACCTTTCCGCGGTATTTAAACGCAAAATAATGTAACAACCACTGTGTGATTATCCCTACTACAAAGATTAATACCATAGAGATTAACCAAAGTTGATCAATTTCTACTCCGTGTTCAGAAGCTGATTCTGGCAGCAGTACTTCCCACCATTTCCAGAAAGAAATGATACATAGCACGTAGATAAAAATCACAAATCCTAACATCAAATATCCATTGACGTTGTTATCCTTATCGTTTGCTATTTCAGAATTATCTCCATTAGGAGTCGTTTTGGACATTTGAAAGATCTTATTCATCTGCCAAACAGTGACACCAAAAAGAATGATTACTAATACAACTAAAAATGCGGTCATCGTTATCTGTCTCTATTCAAATTAATTAATAATGAAAGTGTTTACTCTCTTTCACAAATGGGTTTCGCTTCGCTAATAATGGCGCTTTGGTCAAGGCAGTGAACACTACCAGCACAAATAGTCCAAAGAAAAATAGTAACGCTCCAATTTCAGGTAAACCTATATACCATGATTTACCAACTGTTGCAGGCATTACCATATTAAATACGTCTATATAATGTCCGGCTAATATTACTATTCCAGTCATGATTACAAACCAGTTAATACGCTTGTAGTCACTATTCATTAACAAGAGTACTGGGAATATAAAGTTCATGGCTAACATTCCGAAGAATGGTAAATTATAATCTTCAATTCTAGTGACGAAATAGGTAACTTCTTCTGGAATATTGGAATACCAAATCAACATAAATTGAGAGAACCATAAGTAGGTCCAGAAAATACTGAAACCGAACATAAATTTTGCTAAATCATGAATGTGGCTATCATTGACAAACTCTAAGTATCCTTGACTTTTTAATGTCACGGTCACCATAGCGATTACTGTTATGGCACAAACCATCATTCCTGCAAATACATACCATCCAAACAATGTAGAGAACCAGTGTGGGTCAAAACTCATGATCCAATCCCATGACATCATCGATTCGGTATAGATAAAGAATACAAGGAAACCTGCTGAAAGTTTAAAATTTCTTTTAAACCAACGGTTGTCTTCTGCCGTATCCTGTTTGGCCAACCAGCGTTTAGATAGAACTCTATAGATGTTATACCCCAATAAATAGATTACAGCTCTTACAATAAACCAGGGACCGTTAAGCCAAGAACTCTTACCTGCAATCAACTTATCATATTTCGGACTTTCAGGATTAAGCAATTCGCCATCCATCCAGTGAAAAATATGATTTACATGGAATACAGATAGTAATAATAGTATTAACATTATAATAGAAGCCCACGGAAGATACGCCGTAATTCCTTCCATAACTCTAAATAATACTGGGGACCAACCTGCTTGTGAAGCATGTTGAATGGCATAAAAAGCTAATGTTCCTAGAGCAATCATAAAAAAGAAAAATGCTGCAATATATAACGCAGACCAAGGTCTGTTTTGCATTTGATGAAGGGTGTGTTCTAAATGCGCCTCTTCACTATCATGAGCAAGTTCTGTATGTTCTCCGTCTTTTACTAAATGATCTCCAGCTTCTACGTCATGGGATTGAGTTTCACTATGCGCTTCATTGTCACCGTCATGACTCCCTGCCATATTGTGATCTTCTCCATGAGATTCACCATGACCGTCACCATGAGCTGCCATCATTTCTTTTACTTCTGCCGTAGTGGAAGGTGCTGTTACAAAACCTGCAACAAGCAACAGGGCACCCACGACCATAAAAATGATTGAAAAGAGTCTTAATTTACTAGGTAGCGTATACATATCTTTAGCTATTCTCTTTATTCTTTAGTTAGTTTCGTTTGCGTTGTCTTCGGAAGGGTTTACTTCTGAAGTGTTTATCGTCTCCTCCTGTACTAGGTTTTCAGATAAAACTGTTGTACTATCAGCCTTTGTTTCTGGTGTAACCAATGGCTCTCCTTTTAACGCAGCTTTTAAGTTCATTACATGCTGTGTAATCTGCCAACGTTCTTCTTCATTGGTTTGAGAAGCATAAGAACCCATTGTGTTTAACCCATACATCTGAACGTGATAAACACCGCCTTCAGTAATTGTTCTTCCTTCAGCAGCATAACTAGGTATTCCTAAGAACTTCTCACGCTGGGCAAGTATTCCTAGGCCATCACCTTTATCACCATGACAAACTGCACAATAAATAGTGTACAGTTGTGCCCCTGCTGCTAAATTTTCATCAGTAACCGGTAAAGGATTTTTTAATTCAACTTTAGCTCTTTCAAGATCTTCGGTAGTATCTTCAAATTCATAAGGTCTCCATCCTCTTGGTATGGTACCATCTACGGGAAGCATTGCCTCTTGTTGTCCTGGAAAAATCTCGTACTCACCATACGTTTCATATCCTACAGGTTCGTACATATTTGGCATGTACTGATAGTTAGGTTTATTGTCATTAAAACAAGATACCAACGTAACAGTTGCAAACAGTGCGAATGTTATTTTTACTATACTTTTCATATTAATGGTGATCTTCAGTATCAATTAAACTAATTTCCAGCGCCCCTGTATCATATAAAAATTGTGTCAATTTTTCGACATCATGATTTCCTGCATCTACAGCCATCAAAAAATGATCATCTGTCGTTCTTACATCTGGGTTTTCAGCTTTTTTAAAAGGCCATAATTTACTGCGCATATAAAAAGTAATAACCATTAAATGAGCAGCAAAAAATACCGTTAATTCGAACATAATAGGTACAAAAGCCGGCATGTTTTCGATATAGCTAAAACTTGGCTTCCCACCAATATTTTGAGGCCAATCTTTAATCATGATAAAATTCATCATAACGATGGCTACAGACAACCCTACCAACCCATACATAAATGAGGTAATTGCAATACGCGTAGGCGCAAGTCCCATTACCTTATCCAGTCCGTGAACAGGAAAAGGAGTATACACCTCTTCAATATGATAACGCTCTGCACGCACCTGTTTAACAGCCTGCATTAAGATGTCGTCATCTGTATATATAGCGTGAACAACTTTAGATGCCATATTAATTATTTTTAAGTTTTTCTGCTTGTCCTGCCCAGTCGTCACGTTTTGCTCTCCCAGGGAACTCGCCTATAATTTCGTCAAGAAGATCGTAATCCCTATCTTCCATCTTACTTATTTGGTCAAATGTATACAATCCTAATTGATGTAATTTTCCTTCCATCACCGGACCTACGCCACTAATCTTTTTAAGATCGTCTGCTGTTTGTGTAGCTGGATTGAAAGTTCCCAATCTACTTAACATTGAATCTAACTGATCCTTCTGAGCTTCAGACGTAACCAATGCATCTGCATTTACTGACGGATTGTGGTGATCTGGAGTTGTATCATCTACATGCTGAGAATTTCCAGCAGGCTCTCTTACTACAGGACTGTAATGTTTTACATCATCTCCTTTTTCAGCTCTTAATTTTTTATAATAACTACCTGAACCTTTCAGAATAGATTTTACTTCTGCCTGTGCAATGACAGGGAAAGTTCTTGCATACAATAAAAATAATACGAAAAAGAATCCAATGGTTCCTATAAAAATTCCAATATCAACAAAAGTTGGTGAGAACATCGTCCACGAAGATGGAAGATAATCACGGTGCAATGAAGTCACAATAATTACAAAACGCTCAAACCACATTCCAATATTTACTACGATTGAAATAAAGAAAGAGAACATAATACTTCTTCTCAATTTTGGGAACCACATAAACTGTGGCGAGAATACGTTACATGTCATCATTGCCCAATATGCCCACCAGTATGGTCCTGTTGCTCTATTTAAGAATGCATATTGTTCATATTCCACTCCAGAATACCATGCGATAAATAATTCCGTGATATAAGCCACCCCTACAATCGAACCTGTAATCATTATTACAATGTTCATCAATTCGATGTGTTGTATCGTAATGTAGTCTTCAAGATTAGACACCTTCCTCATAATAATAAGAAGCGTATTTACCATGGCAAATCCAGAGAAGATTGCACCCGCAACAAAGTACGGAGGGAAGATTGTAGTATGCCAACCAGGAATTACCGACGTAGCAAAGTCAAACGATACAATTGTATGTACCGAAAGTACTAAAGGTGTTGCTAAACCAGCTAATACTAATGAAACTTCTTCAAAACGTTGCCAGTCCTTAGCACGTCCAGACCATCCAAAAGACAAAATACTATACACTCTCTTCGTAAAAGGAGTAATGGCTCTGTCACGTATCATCGCAAAATCAGGTAGCAATCCAGTCCACCAGAATACTAAGGAAACCGAAAGATAGGTTGAAATCGCAAATACGTCCCAAAGAAGGGGTGAGTTAAAGTTGACCCACAAAGAACCAAACTGATTAGGAATTGGTAATACCCAATACGCTAACCATGGGCGACCCATGTGAATGATTGGGAACAAACCTGCCTGGATTACAGAGAAGATAGTCATCGCCTCTGCCGAACGGTTAATCGCCATTCTCCATTTTTGACGGAATAACAATAGTACTGCCGAAATCAATGTTCCTGCGTGACCAATTCCTACCCACCATACAAAGTTTGTAATATCCCATGCCCAACCTACCGTTGGATTTAATCCCCAAACTCCAATTCCAGTAGAAATGGTGTAAATTATACAACCAATTCCCCATAAAAAGGCAACCAAGGAAATTCCAAAAACAATCCACCAGGATTTGTTTGCTTTTCCTTCCACAGGAGCAGCCACATCGACTGTTACATCGTGATAGGATTTATCTCCGGTAACTAAGGGTCTTCTAATAGGTGCTTCGTAATGCGACGCCATATCTTTATATACTATTTCTTAGTTAGTTTATACTTCGTTTGTATTTCTCACTTTCGTCAAGTACACCACATTGGGCTCTGTACCTACCGCTTCTAGTAAGTGATACATTCTATTATCATTCTTATCTGCATATACCTTGCTGTCATGGTCATTAATATCTCCAAATTTCATAGCTCCTTTATCACAGGCAGATGAACAAGCCGTTTGGAATTCACCATCCTTGATCTTACGACCGTCTCGTTTTGCCTCTAGAATGGTCAATTGTGTTTTCTGAATACACATAGAACACTTTTCCATAACTCCTCTCGAACGCACATTCACATCCGGATTGATGACCATACGACCTAGATCGTTATTCATGTGGTAATCAAACTCATCATTTTCTGCATACAAGAACCAGTTAAAACGACGCACCTTGTAAGGACAGTTGTTTGCACAATATCTTGTTCCTACACAACGGTTATATGCCATCTGGTTTTGACCCTGACGACCATGAGATGTTGCTGCCACAGGGCAAACCGTTTCACATGGAGCGTGATTACAGTGCTGACACATTACGGGTTGAAAGGCAACCTGTGGATTTTCAGAAGGATCTTCTAATTCTCCAAAACCGGTTAAGCTTTCACTTAACCCACTAATGTTTTCTTTCTTCTGAAGGTCTGCATCAAAGCTCTCTTCCGAAGAATAATATCTGTCAATACGCAACCAGTGCATATTTCTACTCTTTCTAACTTCTTCTTTACCTACCACAGGAACATTATTCTCTGCATGACAAGCAATCACACAAGCACCACAACCGGTACAGGCATTTAAGTCAATTGATAAGTTAAAGTGATGTCCTACAGAACGATCGAACGAAGTCCATAAATCGGCATCTGGCGAAGTCACAGGAATTTCTTCGTGATCTTTGGAAACCATTGGTACTGGATTCCATTCTTTTACATCTTTAGTACTAAAAATCTCTAAGGTCGTTTCTTTGATTATCTCACGACCCATCATTGTATTTTGAAGCTGAGTACATGCAAATTCATGAACACCTCCTGCTTTTTCAATACTAACATTTTGGACAGAAGAGAAATTCTCATAAACCTTGTAAGCATTTACTCCAGTCATCATTTCTTCCTGAACACCATCCTTTACTCCGTATCCAAATGCCAATCCAACAGATCCTTTCGCCTGCCCTGGCTGAATGATCACAGGTACATTTTCAAGAGTAGTTTCACCTACTTTTATATTCGCATAACTTCCATTCAGTGCTCCGTTTGCTACATTGTAGTTTTCAAAGCCCATTGCTTCTGCATCTGCTTTCGAAACAGTAAGATAGTTATCCCAAGCAGCACGTGTAATAGGATCTGGCATTTCCTGCAACCAAGGGTTACCAGCTTGCTGTCCATCTCCTATACTTGCTTTCGTATATAAGGTAAGTTCCATTCCGCCGTTATCCTGACTAGCAAAAGCCATGGCAGCATTGGAAGTTGATTCTTCAATTGTAACAGTTCCTTCTGAAGGAGTTACTTCATTCTCTACAGAAGCATCTGAAACATACACTCCTGCTTCTAAAGCATCATTCCATGAGCTTCCACCTAAGACAGGCGCCCATGTTTCTTTAATATAATCGTAATACGTTTGATCTGCTTTCCCAATCCATTGTAACAAACAATCCTGAAATTGCTTAGTGTCAAACAAGGGTCTGATAGTAGGTTGCATTAAGCTGAAAGTGCCCTTTTTCATTTGAGCATCTCCCCAAGATTCTAAGAAGTGAGGCGTAGCTGCTACTAGTTTTGAAGCGTTTGCAGTCGCCGTAGGCTTCATTGCAAATGCTAATGAAAAATCTAAGTTTTTATACGCTTCAGCAAATTCTGTTCCTGGAAATGCATATACAGGATCTACTCCAATCGTAATCATTCCTTTTGTGGTTCCTGAAACTACACCGTTCATTGCTGCAAGGACATCTCTCGTGTTTCCTTTACGCTTCATGATAGGTTTTTCAGCATCCATAACAACACTTGAAGCGTTGAAATCTAATACTCTTTTCTGAAGGGCAGCATCTGGAATATTTGTTACCAGTACTCCGCGACTTCCTGCACCATTCAATTGCGCTTTTGCTTTTGCAACAGCTTCGGCTACTTTATCTGAAAGTCCAGAGGTGCTTCCACCTAATAATGCGTTTAAAACTTTTACTTGATCGCTAGGTTTTACAGGAACACGTTTGTCTGCCGCAGCACCACTTAGGGTCATATTAGCTTCAAACTGTATGTGGCGAGACATTTTACCGTCTTTTGTAGGTACTCGGCTTTTTGCATACGAAGCATCATAGCCTCCTCCTTGCCAATCCCCTAAGAAATCTGCACCTACCGAAACAATTACTTCAGCTTTAGAAAAATCGTAATCTGGTAATGCTCTTGTTCCAAATTTAGACTCAAATGCGTCTAATGCTTCCGAAGCAGAAACCGTATCATAGATTACATGCTTTACATTCGGATATTTTGTAGTAAATTCTTTAATTAGTTTTGAAGCTGACGGACTGGCAAATGTTTGTGTTAACAACACTATTTCCTGTCCTGCCATTTCATTCATCTTCTGCGCCACTTGAGTGTTTAACTCATCCCAGCTAGCTTGCTTCCCATCAATTAAAGGCGACTTTAATCTGTTGTTGTCATATAAAGATAGGACAGATGCATGCACACGTGCATTTACACCACCACTATCTGCACGGTCATTGCGCTCTATTTTGATAGGGCGACCTTCACGTGTTTTTACTAAGATATTTGCAAAATCATTACCGTCTGCAATAGCAGAAGCGTAGTAGTTAGCAACTCCAGGAACTATTTGATCTGGAGCAACTACATAGGGTATGGATTTAATTACGGGGCCTTCACAAGCAGCTATAGACGCTGCCGCCGTAGTGAAACCAACGTATTTTAAGAAATCACGACGTGTCGTTGAAGAAGTCTCCAGCGCTTCCTTGTTACCAAGAAAATCGTCTGTAGGAATCGACTCTACAAACTCATTCTGTTGCAGCGCCTCAACAATCGCGCTGTTTTCATCCAGCTGCTCAACACTTTTCCAGTATTTCTTGTTTGATGCCATAGTATTCTTACTTGTTATCTTTATAATATCTTTTTCCTGGATCAACAGGAAAATTAAAATTTTCTTTTAATAGTGGCACTTACCACATTCTAATCCGCCCATTTGTGCAACGGTTAATTGGTCTACGCCATACTTCTTTGATAACTGCTCATGAATTTCTTCGTAATATTCATTTCCAGCTACATTCACATTTGTTTCTCTGTGGCAATTGATACACCAACCCATTGTCAACGGTGAATACTGCTCCAAGATCTCCATTTCCTCTACAGGACCGTGACATTTCTGACAATCAACTCCAGCGACAGTAACGTGTTGTGAGTGATTGAAATACGCAAAATCTGGAAGGTTATGAATACGCACCCACTTTACAGGCTCTGTTTCTCCCGTGTAAGATTGTGTCGCTTCATCCCATCCTGCAGCTTTGTACAACTTCTGAATTTCCTTGTTGTAGTCAACTCCATACTCATTTAAACCTTCTGCCTGAGTGTCATCGCTCACCGCAGCAATATTTTTATGACAGTTCATACAAACATTCAAAGAAGGAATTCCAGAGTGCTTGCTTTTTCTTGCCGAAGAATGGCAGTACTTACAGTCAATTTCATTTAATCCAGCATGTATTCTGTGTGAGTAGTGAATAGGCTGTACTGGCGCATATCCTTGGTCTACCCCTACCTGCATAAAATAACCATACATGAAATATGCTGAAGCCAATAATAAAAAGATAGCTGAAACAAATACCATGAATTGATTCTCTACGAACGCTTTCCAAATAGGAGTACGCTTTGCTTTTTCTTCATAAACAACACCATTGGCTGAAGCAATTTTCTTCAAGGTGTTTGTTACCAAGAACAACATAATGATAAGCAGCCCTAACACAAGTGCCAATCCTCCCAACACCAATCCTGTGGAAATGCCTCCAACGTTTTCTCCACCGCCTCCGCCAATATTTGGATCGATAGGAGTTACTGTTTTTTCAGTATCTGTATAGGCTAATATATTATCAATATCTGTTGTTGATAAGCCTGGGAAGGCGGTCATGACAGACTTGTTGTATTCTTCAAATATGGCTACAGCCTGCGCGTCGCCACTAGCTATTAGCTCTTGACTATTAGTGATCCATTGATACAACCAGTTACGATCATATTTTTGAGAAACTCCAAAAAGAGCCGGGCCAGTTGCTTTTTTATACAACTTATGACAAGCAGCACAGTTGGCATTAAACAGTGCTTTTCCAGCAGCAGCATCACCAACACCTTCCGCAGCAGGAGTTTCAGCAGCTGCTTCTTCAGTTACATTTTGAGCATCTGAAGTCGCTTGTTCTTGTGCTAAAATATTGTTTGTACAAGTTAGCAGAACTGCCAACAGTAAGAATGATACTATTGAGGATAGATTTGTAAACTTCACCTTTTGCATACTAATAGTTAATTATTGGCAATAGTTTGGCACATAATTGGTTACTTCATTTTGTAAAATAACTGCTATTTACATGCCATAAATAACGGCACAAAAGTACGTTATTAAGTCCATTTTAGAAATGCTAATAAAGTGTTAATCGTTAATTTATAATTATTCTAAATAATAAATTTGGCCTGATTAAAGTTTAATAGATTTACATTTGTATCAAAAATAACATCCTATGTCTTATTCGAATTTAAGCAAACTCTTAATTTTCAGTTTTTTAGTGCTTTTCTTTTCTGAAAATGCAAGTGCTCAACAAGGAACTGTAACTATAAATCAGAATTCTAAAATTCCCCAATTACTGGAAATCAAAAAGGACCTAGAAAAAGACAATAAACTTTCAGACGGTTATACCATTCAATTAGGATATTATGACAATCTTAATGGCGCCAACGCTGTTATTAGAAAATATCGTGGCATCTATGGTTCCTGGCCAGCTTCTATTGAATATGAAACACCTAATTATAAAGTTTGGGCGGGAAATTTTAACTCGAGATTGGAAGCAGACCGAGCCCTTATGGAAATTAAAAGAAACTTTTCCTCCGCATTTATTTTAAAACCTAATAAGTAGAGAAATAGATAATGGTTAAAAATAGTAAAAGCTCCAATTTTAATTAAAATTGGAGCTTTTTTATTGCATATTGTGACTAAATACTGTCTACGGTTACTTCAACTTTTTCTTGACAGCTACTTCCTGGAAGGATTCAATAATATCTCCTTCATTTATATCATTGTAATTTTTGATTTGAATACCACAGTCATAGCCTTTAGCTACTTCTTTCACATCGTCTTTAAAACGTTTTAAACTTTCTAATTCTCCAGTATATACAACTACGCCTTCACGTATCAACCTGATCCCAGCATTGCGAATAATCTTACCAGTTAAGACCATACAACCTGCGATGGTTCCAACTTTAGAAATCTTAAAGGTTTCTCTAATTTCTGCAGTACCTGTGATCTCTTCTTTCATTTCTGGAGATAACATTCCTTCCATGGCATCTTTGAGATCATTGATCGCATCATATATAATAGAATACGTACGGATGTCGATTTCTTCTTTATCTGCAATCTGACGGGCATTACCCATTGGACGCACGTTAAATCCGATGACAATCGCATCTGATGCTGACGCTAATAACACGTCACTTTCAGTAATAGGTCCTACAGCTTTATGAATAATATTTACCTGAATTTCTTCCGTAGATAATTTTTGGAAACTGTCTGTTAAAGCTTCAACAGATCCATCCACATCTCCTTTTAGGATAATGTTTAATTCCTTAAAGTCACCCAGCGCAATTCGACGACCAATTTCATCTAATGTAATATGACGTTGTGTTCTAACAGATTGCTCACGTTGTAATTGTGTACGACGTCCAGCAATATCTTTTGCTTCACGCTCATCTTCAAAGACATTAAATTTGTCTCCCGCTTGCGGCGCACCATCTAAACCTAAAATTGAAACTGGTGTAGAAGGCCCTGCCTTTTTAATTTTCTTCCCTCGCTCGTCATGCATTGCTTTTACTTTTCCGCTATGCTGACCCGCCAATACATAATCTCCAACTTCTAGCGTTCCACCCTGAACAAGAATCGTAGAAACATATCCACGCCCTTTATCCAAGAAAGCTTCAACAACTGTACCTGTGGCAGATTTGTCTGGATTTGCTTTCAACTCTAATAATTCGGCTTCTAACAACACTTTTTCAAGTAATTCTTTTACACCCTCACCGGTTTTTGCTGAAATATCATGTGACTGAATTTTTCCTCCCCAGTCTTCAACAAGCAAGTTCATTTGTGCTAAACCTTCTTTAATCTTTTCAGGATTTGCCGTAGGCTTATCTATTTTATTAATTGCAAAAACAATAGGAACACCTGCAGCCTGTGCATGCGATATTGCCTCCTTTGTCTGTGGCATGATATCATCATCTGCTGCCACTACAATAATTGCTAAATCTGTTACCTGAGCCCCACGAGCACGCATCGCCGTAAAAGCTTCGTGACCTGGTGTATCAAGGAATGCTATTTTTTGGCCACTCTGAAGCGTCACTCCATACGCACCAATGTGCTGTGTAATCCCTCCAGATTCTCCTGCAATTACATTTTCTTCTCGAATATAATCGAGTAAAGAGGTCTTACCGTGATCTACGTGACCCATTACTGTAACAATAGGAGCGCGTTCTACCAGATCTTCTGGAGCATCTTCCTCAACCTGAATAGACTCACCAATATCTGCAGTGATAAACTCAACTTCATATCCAAATTCGTCTGCAACAATCGAAAGTGTTTCGGCATCCAGACGCTGGTTCATCGTTACCATCATTCCAAGTGACATACATGCCGAAATAATTTTGGTAACAGGCACATCCATCATGGTAGCAACTTCACTAACTGTGACAAACTCAGTAACTTTTAGGATCTTGCTTTGTGCATCTTGTACTGCTGCTTCGTCCTCTGTTTTTTGACGGTGGCTATCACGTTTTTCTCTACGGTATTTAGCACCTTTTCCTTTAGAAGATTTTCCTTGTAGCTTTTCTAAAGTTTCACGTACTTGCTTTTGTACTTCCTCTTCGCTAGGCTCTTCTTTAGGGACATTAGATCGTCCTCTTCCTCCACGATTTCCACCTCCTCTGTTGTCTCGACTTCCAGAACTTCTGTTTGGCGCCTCTTTACTAATGCGACGACGACGACTTTTCTTTTTATCGTCATCTTTCTTTTCGGTTTTTTTCTTTTCTGGCTTTTTAAATTTAGAAAGATCGATCTTCTGACCTGTAAAATTAGGTCCGTCCAGTTTTTTATAATTGGTTTCAACAACTTCATTGTCTGAAGTTGCCTCTGTAGTTTCTTTGGCTATTTTTTCTTCGGAAGCTTTTACTTCTGGAGCTTTTTCTTCCTTTTTAGGAGCCTCTTTTGGAGCCGTTTCTTTCGGCTTTTCTTCGGAAGCTTCAGTCTTTTCAACAACTGTTTTCGTTTCCGTTTCTTTTTTAGGAGTCTCTTTTTTAGGGGCTTCCTTAGCTTTTTCAGCAGGCTTCTCCTCCACTTTAGGCTCTTTCGCAGGTTTTTTTGAATCGAGGTCAATCTTACCTACTTGTCTAGGACCATCAAGTTTAGCTTCAGCTTTAATAACTTTAGGAGCAGCTCTTTGCTGTTTTTCTTCAATTTCACGCTCTCTTTCAAGGCGAAGTTCCTCCTTCTCTTTTCGCTTTTCTTCTCCAACTTCTTTGGATGTAACCTTCTTCTCTTTGTCAGTTTCAAATTCATCGAAAAGCGCCTGGTATTCTTCACCCGAGATCTTAGTAGTAGGACGTGCCTCTATTTCGAACCCTTTGGAACTTAAAAATTCCACGGCACGATCTAGTGAAATATTAAATTCACGTAATACTTTGTTAAGCCTCATTGTTTTTACTTCAGCCATAAAAATGCTCTCTGTTCTTTATTATATGCGTAAAAATAGTTAAACTTTTAACTACTCTTCAAATTCTTCTTTCAATATATTGATAACCTCTTGAATTGTTTCTTCTTCAAGGTCTGTTCTTAACACAAGATCTTTTACGTCTTGCTCAATGACACTTTTTGCAGTGTCTAATCCTATTTTGTGGAATTCATCAATGATCCAGCCTTCAATCTCATCAGAGAATTCTCTTAATTCTACATCTTCTTCAGCACCTTCTCTAAGGACATCAATTTCATAGCCCGTTAATTGACCTGCTAATCGTATGTTGTGACCGCCACGACCAATTGCTTTGCTTACTTCTTCGGGACGAAGAATTACCTCGGCACGTTTTGTTTCTTCATTAATTTTTATTGAAGTAACCTTTGCCGGACTCAATGCTCTAGTAATAAATAAATTAATGTTATTGGTATAATTAATAACATCGATATTCTCGTTTCCTAACTCACGAACAATTCCGTGGATACGAGACCCTTTCATACCTACACAGGCACCTACAGGATCGATACGGTCATCATAGCTATCTACAGCAACTTTTGCCTTTTCACCAGGAATACGCACTACTTTTTTCACTGTAATTAAGCCATCAAAAACTTCTGGAATTTCCTGCTCAAATAATTTCTCAAGAAATACAGGATTGGCACGAGACATAATGATTGTCGGCTTATTTCCCTTTAGATCGACGCTTTCGATAATTCCTCTTACATTGTCTCCTTTTCTGAAAAAATCTGAAGGTATCTGCTTGTCTTTTGGCAAGATAATTTCATTTCCGTCATCGTCAAGCAATATGATAGCTCTGTGTCGTATGTGGTGTACTTCTGCGGTATAAATATCGCCTTCCATCTCCTTAAATTGCTTATAAATGATGGTATTGTCGTGTTCGTGAATTTTTGAAATCAAATTCTGTCGCAATGCTAAAATAGAACGGCGACCCAAGTCGATTAGTTTTACTTCTTCAGACACATCTTCACCAACTTCAAAGTCATCCTCAATCTTACGTGCAGCTGAAAGCGAAATTTCTTCATTTTCATCTTCTACTTCTCCATCTGCAACGACCACACGGTTTCTCCAGATCTCCAAATCTCCTTTATCTGGGTTCACAATGATATCGAAGTTATCATCACTTCCGTATTTCTTTTTCAGAGCATTTCTAAAAACGTCTTCCAGTATCGCCATAAGCGTTACTCTGTCTATTTGTTTATCGTCCTTAAATTCTGAAAAAGAATCAATTAACGCTAAATTTTCCATGTCATCTATTAATTAAAATGTTATCATCACTTTTGCTTCCACAATATCCTGATAGGGCACCACCGCTTCTTTTTGTACGGTAACTTTTCCTTTACCAACTGGTTTGGGCTCTCTTGCCTTCCACTGAAGGGTAATTGCATCGTTCGTACTTTGCACTAACTCACCTTCTATGGTTTCTCCCTCCTCAGTCTTGATCTTTAATCTTCTACCTACGTTCTTTTTATACTGACGAGGTATTGTTAAAGGCTCTGAAACTCCTGCCGACATTACTTCGAGAGAAAAATCTTCTTCTTCTCTGTCAAGATTATGTTCAATAGCACGACTCACAGCGATGCAGTCTTCAACTTTTACGCCTTCATCACCATCTAACGTAACTCTAATCTGGTTTGCGTCTGTAATTTCAAGGTCTATTAAAAACAGTGATGTGTTTTCTTCCAGGGCCTGTTGTAATAATTCTTCTACTCGTTCTCTCATTCAAATAGGGCTATAAAAAGAGGGGACTGTATGTCCCCTCGTCTTGTGCTTATCAAATTCTGTGCAAATATAGTACATTTTTTCAGAATTAAAAAACGTTTTAAATCCCAAAATAAATTCGTACCTTACTTTGAATAATTCAACCTCATAAATTAAACGCTTATGAAACGCATCTTAGTACCATCAGACTTTTCACCACAAGCCGAAAATGCATTAAAAGTAGCAGTACAGATGGCAAAAAAACACGGGAGTGAAATCTTTTTGTTACACTCTTTAGAGATGCCTTTACATCTTGCCAATACGGGAACTACTGGCGCGATGCCGGAAGCTTTATTTTTTATAAAACTAGCAGAAAAGAAATTTGAAGAACGACTTAAAAAACCTTATCTAAAAGATATAAAGGTTACTCAGACCATAGGTCATGGAGAAATCTATGATGATATTAGTGCTGCTGTTGCCGAAAATAATATTGATCTTGTTATTATGGGGTCTCATGGTGCCAGCGGATTTAAAGAAATGTTTATAGGAAGTAATACTGAAAAAGTAGTGCGCACCTCCAAAATACCCGTTTTGGTAATAAAGAATGAGCACAAAGATTTCACCATCAATGATTTTGTATTTGCTTCAGACTTTTCAAACGAATGTAAAAAAAGTTTCGGAAAAGCTCAGAAATTTGCAGATGAGGTGGGAGCCAAAATCCACCTGCTTTATGTAAATACTCCTGCCGGGTTTAAAACGTCACCACAGGCCAAAGCAATTATGGAAAAATTTTTACAGGGTACTGGAGCAGAGAATTACACCTTAAATGTTTATAATGACACTTCTGTAGAAAAAGGAATTCTAAATTTTGCAAAAGAAAGTGGTGCTCAGCTTGTGGGTATGAGCACACATGGTCGAAAAGGAATCTCTCATTTTTTTAATGGAAGTATTAGTGAAGATTTGGTAAATCACGCTAAGATGCCAGTCATTACATTTAAAATTTAAATGTGATGAAATACCTAGTTTCGCTCTATGCCTTCGGATTGCTATTTGGTTGTGGTTCGAACCCAAAAGAGAATCCTCCTAAAGAAATTATTAAAAATACAACTCCTATAGAAGAAGTCATTATAGAACCAGTTATAAAAGAACCTATCCTACCTCCTGGAGCTGTAGAGGCTAATTTTATAGAAGGTGAAGTTCCCTTATATGCACATGTCAAATATGTCGATAAGAAAAATGGAAAAACAATTATTGCTTTTCAGGATAAAAAACTTCCTCCTATAACTATTTCAGAAACTTATGGCGCTTCCCTTTCATCCTTACGATTTGATGAGTTTGATCGTGACTTATTATTAATTACCACCAAATTAAAAGATCCTATTTTTAATAAATACTTCTTGTATATCTATAAAGATGGACAATGGAAAAAGGTAGTCAACGGATTTTCATTACATAAAAGTCATGTAACAGATTCACTTATTCCCATTCGTATTGATCCAGAAAACCCCAATAACCTTTTTAGGTACTATTCTGTTTTTGACCTAGACGAGACCAGCGAATTAGGGTATACATGGCGGTTACTTTCTGAAAGTATTCCTATTCAAAACAAATAGTTACCGTTTATCATGTAACAAAACTGGCTTCCTACTCAATTTTGGAAATTGTAATTTTTGTAGTTCTTTTTCTGAAACTAATTCGATAGAAGGAAGTACACGCAGGGTCGCTCTAAAATGATTTTTAATTTTTTCTATACTAGTTTCAGAAGGATCTTTGACAACAAGCTTCAGCAAAATTTCATCAGTCCCAACAGCATTTTGAGACAACTCAATTACAAAATTTTGTATTTCTGAAAGTTCTTCCAACGCATTAAACATGGCTGGAGGATATAATGTTGTTCCTTTATATTTAATCATCTGCTGCTTTCTACCCACTACAGGTCCTAATCGCTTCGTAGTTCTTCCACACCCACACACTTTTGTAAATGCCTGCACCATATCTCCTGTTTTAAACCGAAGCAATGGCATTCCTTCAACTCCCAGCGTTGTGATGGCTAACTCCCCTACTTCACCTGCTTCAACTGGCTGGTGGTGTTCGTCAAGAATTTCAGAAATGATCAAATCCGGATGTTCGTGGCCTCCTTGATGCTCTGAGCATTCATTAAAAGCAGTCGCCATTTCGGTAGAGGCATAGGTTGAAAACAATTCAATATCCCAAACTGCTTGAATCTTTTTCCCTAAGGCATTCAGCTTAAAACTCGAATCTCTAATTGGTTCTCCAATACATATTGCAGCTTTTACATTTGTTTTTGAAACATCAATATCATTTTCTGAAGCAAAATCAACTAGTTTCAGTAAAAAAGAGGGCACACAAATGAGATACGTAGGTTTAAATTGTAAAATACTATCCCACTGTAATTCTGGAACTCCCGAACCTACTCGTATAATTCCAGCACCCAGTTTTCTCGCTCCCAAAAAATAGGCCAATCCCGCCATAAAACGTCTGTCTATGGTGGTCATCAACTGGATCGTATCCTTTTCAGAAACACCAGAACACGCCATAGAAATGGCTTCATTATAAGCTAATCTATCGAGATCCTTATCTGTTAATGCAAACGTAACAGGCGATCCCATCGTCCCAGAGGTGGTTACAAAGTCAATTATTTTAGTTTTCGGAACACATAAAAAGTCATCATTAAATTGCTGTAAATCATCTTTTGTCGTTACTGGAAGTTGTTGCAGGTCTTGCAGTGTTTTTATTTTTGAAACCTCAATAGTTCTCCCTGCAAACATCCGCTTGTAAAACGGAGAATTTTCAGAAATATAGGTAAGCATGTCCTTTAGCTTTTCCTCTTGAAATGCTTTAATCTCTGTCTCTGATGTATATTCTATTTCAGATTTCATGCTTAGCTCGCTTTACGTTTTGCCTTTTTAAGGTACTTTTCAACCAGTTTTTTCTCTTCCAGTGAAGGGATTTCTTTTTTAATTGCTTCGGAAAGTAACTCAATAGCTTTAGTGAATTTTTCAGTTTCGTAATAATACCTCCCTTGTAAATAATACGCCTTCCAGTATTCGGGATTTACTACTGAAAGTTGCTCCACATGTTGAACTACATAGTTTTCTGAAGCAATCGAAAGTTCAACCTCTGTTTCTAGTTCCCGATAGACTTCATAATTAGCATAGGCTTCGGTTTCTAAAAAGGGGTCGGCTGGAATATTGGCAGCCGATTTCTCTGTAAAGCGTTCTGAAACTTTTAAAAGTCGCTCAAATTCTTCGGTTAAGTCATAGCCAACAAATTCTCCTAACTGATACGGATTGCTAGACACCCAAACTTTTAAATCGGCTGGCTGAAAAACAACCCCATGATGCGCCAACAATTGATTCAGTGCTTTTTCATTTCCGAAGCCAAGTTCGGTGTCATTGATTCCTTTTCGGTTTCGTAAAATGGCAACTGCTTCAGTTGGATTGATTTTTGCTTCTTCGGTTAGCAATTCATTCATCCGGTCAAATCGGTATTGCGTATGACTTTCTTTAATCGTTTTTAGGTTTCTTCGGTCGTTTCCGTAGGCATCACTTTGAAAATGATTGGAACAGATCAACGTTGACGAATTTTCTACTTCAAACACGTCAAATTTTGTAGGAGATACCTCAATCAAAACTGCTTTGCCGTCATTGGCACTGCCTATCATGATTGATTCAGAAACAAAAACTTCAAATTTTTTTGCAATTTCAATAGCTTCTTCAATGGTAGCCGCATACTGTAAAATCTCTCGTGTTACAATTGAAATGGGCGTTTTTGCTACCAACGGAATTTTAGACGTTCCCGCATTGATCGTTACCGTTACCCCTTGATCGTTCATGCCAGAAACCACACCTATAAATCCGCCCCAAGTAACACTCATAAATTTGTAGCCATCGTCTGGTTTTACAAAAGAGATGATCTTATTTTCAGCAAAATCATCTCCCGCATAAAAATCAAAATTTCTACCAATCAGTAAGTTCCCATCTTCAGATTTTTCGTCCCAAACCGCAAACGAGGTGCAACCTACCAGCATAAGATCCTGCAACGCATGCCCAATATCATGTGCACCGTGCAAATACAACGAGCGAACGTATGGTTCTGCAATTGAATTAAAGTCGGTAGAGGCATACCGTGTAAGCCCGTAAATTTCGGTTTTATATTCTTCAGGAATATGTTTGTAGAGTTTGCGATTGTACCATTTTAAAAACTTGGCGAGGAATTTTTGTTGTCCTTTAGACGGCACCAAGGCGTTTATTTTCTCAAAAAAAACCTGCTCCTGATGGTACATCAATTCTTGTGTAAGAGCTCCGATGGCCAGCCCACGTTCTAGTGGATTCCCTTCTACATATAGTTCATACATGCCTTGTCTGTTCCTTGTTAGCAAGCCATTTTCAGAAATAAATGTAGAATCACTTAGCTGTGTTCTTTCAGCTGTATCAACATTATACATTGAAAGATCTGGCCGATCATTTAATGATTTTTTTATTCCGCAGGAACTCAAAGAAATCAGCAAAAGCAATGCACTAAAAATCTTACTTTGCATTCTTATGATATTTCTTATTTAGTTTCCGAAGCACACTATTTTCTTTGTAATCTGTCCACTTCTGACCTAAGGCATAGCGCATCATATTTTCAAAATTGCGCATGAATAACACATTAGAAAACAACTTAGCCAGTTTTTTAGGTTTCCGCGGAAAAGCCCGTAAGGTAATTGAAAAACCTCCATTTAAATAGGTAATATAATGCCAGTAGCCGCTTGGCATATACAAGGCATCGCCATGTTTCATTTTTACTGAAATTCCTTCCACCTCTTGAAGTGCCGGGTATTTGTCAAAGTCTGGATTGTCCATATCAATCGTTTCCAGATTATGAACGGTAAAGGGCACTTTATATAGATATTTTGCTTGATCTGGCCGAAACAAAGTTACCTCTTTATCGCCGTGAAAGTGAAAATGCACCAAATTTGCCAAATCCATATCGTAATGTGCCAATACTTTACTTCCCTTTCCGCCAAAGAACATTACAGGCAATTTTTTAAAGAATGGCAAACCAATATCTGGATAGTCAAAATCTTTTGTGAGTTCTGGCATTTTTTTCAGCACATTATAAAAGAACATGCGCAGATCTGTAGGCTTGGTTTTTAAGATTTCAATATAATCATACAGCTTCATTTTGGCGGCGGGTACTACCGATTTCTTTCTCCCTTTGGTAGGCTCATTATTGTAAAGAGGCACCATCTGATCTCCAGCCAAACTCTGAATATAATCTAGATTCCATTTTTTATAGGCTGGCCAATCCTTGCTTAAGTCTTCAATTAACACCGGCAATTGAGGTTCGTAGAAATTTTTTATAAAATCCTCTTTCGTAATACTTTTTACGCGTGTTACTGGTACTGTTTTAATCGTTCCCATAAAATTTATTCCTCTTTGTTAAGCCCCTTAAAAATAAGAAAATGATACAACAAGGGCTGAATTGTAAACGTAATTAACATTGCTGTAAAAATTCCGATGATAGAAACTGCTGCCACCGACTGTAGGGCTGGATGCTTTGCAAAAAGTAAGACTCCTACTCCACAGAGGGTCGTTATAACAGACAAGAGAATCGAAGTCTTGTGTATTTTTAAGGTTTGAGTTGGGTTTTCTTTATGTATCAACCCATTGGTCATAAATATGCTGTAATCCACACCTAATCCAAAAATAAAAGTGGTGACAATGACATTAAAAATATTAAATTCTAAGCTCAAAACTCCCATAAGACCCACCGTAAGAAGCCACGTGAGTGCAATAGGTATGATGGTAATTAATGTATGTTTACTATTTCTATAAAAAAACAATAACAATAGTACCACGATACCAAAGCAATAAAATATCAATGCATTAAAATCCTCTTTTAAATTTCCCAATAGAGATTCGTTCATAGCAACTCTGTCAATAACAAGTACATTCTCTTTATCATTAAACACCTTTTTAACCGCCTCAATATTTTCTTCACTTACTTTCACTACAGAAGTAATGGTGGTAAAATCTGAAGTTGAGCTAATAAAATCATCAATCGCAAAAGCATCTAACTCTTTATATTCTGAAAGTGTCATGGGTTGAAAATTAGTTTCCAATAGACGATAAAACTCATCATGTGTGGTAGGCTTAAAACCGAAAGTTGCACCGTTATCAATCAGGTTTTCCTTTACCCTTATTTTTCGCTCTAGCGTCCAGAATGTATCCCATCTCTTTATTTTTCGGTGCTGAAGCTCTTTTGAATGAACTAATGCCCCAATTGAATTATAGCTTAAAATTGAGTTGCTGCTTTGAAGTGAGTCCAATTGTTTAAAAACGAGATCATTTGCCTGCAGTGCGGCTTCCAAAGTATCACTATATGTTGTCACATATAATGACTTTGAACTTGTATTGATAAGCTTGTCAAGATCCGCTTCTGCCTGCTTTAATTTGGAGGTTTGATAATTTAATTGCGAAAGGTCTTTAGTAAATACTACTTTTTGATATGTAAAAACACTAATAAGGATCGCCAAAGTAAGCCCTCCTATAATCCATTTGTTGCTATGAAACTTATAGGCAGAAAACTTCTCCAACGTAGTTGTTTTTTTAGTTGAAACATGTGTTCCTTTGTATAGTTGCGGTATAAAAATTAATGCAAAACAGGAGGCACTCAACACACTCACTGCAGCAAAAACTCCCAGGTCTTGGAGTGCCTGAGAGTCAATAAACAGCAGACATAAAAACGCTAAGGCCGTAGTGAGGCTGCTCATTAAAATGGGTTTGGTAATTGCTGTAAAAAGTGATTCTATCGATTCTCCATTTCGAATATGTGTTAGGATATGAAGCGAATAATCGAGCGTAACTCCTAGTAAAACAGAGCCTATTCCTAATGAAATTGCCGAAATATCATCTCGTATAACGTATAAAACTGCAATGGCTACCAAGGCTCCAAAAAGAGTAGGAACACATAAAATAACAGGTAGTAATAAGTTGCGGTAAAAACCAATAAATAAAACCAGTAAAACTACAAGCGCGATACCAAGCGTTAGCTGAATATCTTTTTTAATTTGTTGTGCATTTGCCACAGCGATTAAAGTTCCCCCATAAAGTTGAGAACTTGCCTCATCTTTAAATTGGGAATTTAACTGGGATTGTAGGTTGTATAAAGTTTCTGAAAACTTTTCATTTTTTGAGGACTCTGAAGATTCAACAGAAGGCGAAATAAAAAGTAATAGATTTTGTTCGTCTTCAGTTATTAAAAAACCATCCTGAAGCTTAAAACCATTTCCAATACCTATTTTTTTTAATTGCTGAACGCCCAGCAATGATACCCCAAGCGGATCCTTACTAATAATTTTTTTGGCAATAATTCCCGTTGGCGAGACAATCGTATTGTAATTGTTCTTAGTGATCTTCTGAATGCTGTCAGGTGCTAGTTTTTGTTCTAGTAGTTGATAATCTCCTTCTGAAAGAAATAATGGTAAATTAGTATAAACGAAATCAAGTGTTTCAAGTGCGGTATCCTCATCTACCTGACCTTGAATATCCTTTATATAATTTGCTGCCGTACGCGAAATACTATCCAAAAAAATTGTAGCGTATTGGGTTAAAGCTTCAGTAAATCCATTGTCTTCTTTGGAAATATTGACAATGATCTTATCACTAAAATTTGCCGTATTTAATACTTTTTGAAGTTGTTCATTTTCAGAAGTCGTAGGAATTAATTTTGAGATATCTTCTTCAAAAACGATTTTTGACGCAATGAAAACGAGTCCTGCAAAAAGTAGTACTCCTACCACACCGAAAAGAAATAGTCTCGCCTTAAAAAACCGATAGATTTTCAGAAAAAAACTACCCATGTGCCACTATATTTTTAGGTTGTGCGATTTTTAAGAGAAGATAGCCCAACAATCCAAAGATGACTGCGCAAGAGACTGAAAGTACAATGCTTCCAACAAAATACGATTCTAACTGTTGGATGGCATTAAAATCTTTTAATTCTTCCATTGATAAAGAAGAGTTCTTTCCTAAAACCAAATCTCCAGTTCGAATACTCATCAATAGAACAAAGGGTATAAAGGGAGGCAGACTTATATTAGAAAAAGCAAAAGCAATGACCTTATTTAATTTCAATAAGATTGCCAGAAAAATTACGATAACGGTATGAAAGCCCCACAATGGAGACAGCCCAAGAAAAACACCTAGCGCTATAGAAAGTGCTTTCTTTTTTGGGGAGTCGCCGTTTTTTAAAAAGTCCTCTACAAAAAAGCGCTTAAATCCTTTTTTTTTTAGGTTGCGTAAAAAGTCACGCGGAATGATATACAAACCTCTTACAATTAAAAACCAGATGATAAGCACCACGATTCTGGCAATATCCATAAAAGGGCGAAAGTGGGATACGCGATCTTTCGGATATAAAATCTGAATAGGAATATTGACAATTTTAATTCCTCTCCAATGTGATTTTACAATAGCTTCGGTTTCAAACTCAAACTTTCGCGTACTCCAAAAGAATACAATTTTCTGCATGGCTTTAATAGGATACAGTCGAAAGCCAGATTGAGTATCATTTAAAGTAAGTCCTGTCACAGAACGCACCCAATAACCCGAAACACGATTACCTTTTGCACTTCTTGCCAAGACATCTGCTGTATTCATGTTTCGGTCACCAATGATAAGTACTTCTGGAGTTTCGGAAGCTTCTAATGCGGCTACAAACAAAGGAATGTCCTCTGGGAAATGCTGTCCATCTGTATCCAGAGTAATAGCATATGCAAAGCCTAAGGAAACTGCTTTCTTAAACCCTTTTTTAAGCGCATATCCTTTTCCTTTATTTCTGGGAAGTTGGATTTGAGTGATTTGCGGATAATGCTGTAGTATTTCTGAAGTCCCATCCTGAGACCCATCATTTACTAGAATAACAGCATTCGTATACACTAAAATTCCGTCAAGAACTTGGGCAAGTGTCTTCTCATTATTATAGGTAGCCACCACCACGCAGCATTGCAACTGTTGCATTTTTGATGTGACCAAAGACAAATCCATAGACGTAAACGGTGGTTTTTTTAGTGAACTACCAGTTGCATATTGCAATTAAAAACGGTAGCTCCGTCGACAAAAGTAATGCTATTTTTAACGTTGAAAGAATTCTTTTCCTTCTGAAAGGTTTGAGATACAATCAAATCTTTTTTTTCTGAAGGATCAACCAAAGCGAGAAATTTTACGCGAGAAGTTTCAGCGATAAAAAAATGCATCTCCAGATGCTTCTCCAACAACTCTTTACACAACTGAAGCATTACAACTCCCGGCAAAACAGGTTGCGAAGGAAAATGGCCTTTAAAAATCTTATGCTTCTTATTAAGCGAAATACGGTATTGAATCTGAGAATTTTCAGTAATATTCTTTTTAGAAATAGTATATAAATCTTTAAACAACATATCAATCAATGGTAAAACTTGCGTCTGAAACCGGGATGTTATCTTTCCTGTTTTTAAAAACAACTAAAGTATAATCTCCTCCTGGCTCTATCATTTTCACCTCTGTTACCTGCTTCGTTTTACTATCAAACTGAAGCACAAAAGAGTGTATGAACTTTTTAAGGCGTTTGTCTTTAGGCGAAAAAGTTGCACTATAATCATTCTCTAATAAATAATATTGAATCTCAAACTGTTCTTCATCAAACATGTTTCCCTTAACACTATTAACAATAAGGGTATTAAAACTTTTAAAGATTCTGTTTGAAGCCAAGTTGATCTCATCTCTCTTCCCTTGATTATTTACAAAAAGCTTATCATCTTTAAAGATGACTTTATAGTGTATCGGGCTGGTATATTCCCATCTAATATGTTTTGGGGCTTTATAAAATAGTTTCCCATGTGAAACTACCTCATTATCCAACACCTCAATATGTTTCGTCTGTTTAAAATCGCTGGTGATTGTGTTGGTTTTTTTTGCAACAGCTTCTACGTCTTTCTTGAAAGTTTCCTGTTCGGGTTTAGTTAACACTTTTTGCGCATGTAGCATCCATGAAGACCCTACCAAGAATAATATAACTAAAAAAGAGTTTTTATTTTTCATCTAATAATTGATTAACTGAAACTGTTTTATATCCCAGCTTTCGTAAAAATACCAACAAATGTTCCAAAATGTACGGCGCATTGATATGAGTATCGTGTAGTAGGATAATACCACCAGGTTTTAGTTGCTTTTTTATTCTTTTTAAAATTACTTCAGGATCACTTATTCCTTTGTCAAAGGAACGTATATTCCAACCTATCACTTTATGTCTTGTATATTCAATTGCTTTTGCCAAATGCGGTGTAGTTACTCCATATGGTGGACGAAACAAACTCACTTCTTCACCAATAATTTTTTGAATCACTTGATTGGTTTGTTTAATTTCTTCGATCCAGGATTGCGTACTATTAAAATCTATTCCTATGCTATGAGAATAGGTATGATTTCCAATCGTATGTCCAGCAATTTTGATTTCGTTTACAATTTCTGGGTACTTTTCTACTTGTCTCCCAATACAAAAGAAGGTAGCTGTTGCTTTATGGTTTTTCAATAATTGCAAAACAAAGGGGGTATACTCTGGGTGTGGACCATCATCAAAAGTTAGGGCTACCACCTTCTCTTTTGTAGACTTATTTGCTGTAAAAGCTTTCAGAAAAAAATTACTACTCATGGTAAAACTACCATATCCTACAAACAATAAATAGGCAGTAATAAGCGCAAAATACCACAAATACGTGAATGTAACGAACATCCCTAATACTGCAGAACCTACAAATAAGAGGATAAAGAAAATCGTAATATGTTTAAATGTCAGCACTTTGAAATTAAAATTAAGCTGTGCTCTGCCCCTTGAGACTGATTGTATAATAGCACATTTTTAAATTCTTTACCTGCATTTATTGAGCCAAACGCTTCAGGCAGTGTTTGTTTTTTTACCAATTGAAATCCTAACCAGCAGCTAAAAGCACTTGCTGTAAAATAAGTTCCCACGATAGGCTTATACTTTAAAGAAGTAGCTTTAGGGAGTAACGAAATAGCCGTATCAAAATAAGTGTCACTACAAGCTCCATCATTTCCTGTAATAAGTGCATCAATATCCTTTTTTTGAAGTTGCTGTTGCTTCAGAAATTGTTCTAGACGTACTATTAGCTGTGCTTCGGAAACACTTTGAATGGTATTCATGCCTTTTAGTTCGACCGAACCTTCTTTCTTTTCCGAAGAAACCACAAAAAAACTAGCGCCTTCTCCTATAGGAACAGTAGATCCATCTGATTTTTCTTCTTCCAATTGCTGAAGGTAATTTGCAAACTCATTTCCTAACTCATCTACACCGCCAACGAGTATAGCTCCTTGCTGCCCTTCTTCAATCAGCAACTGGGCGTCTAGTAGTGCACTTTCAAAAGATAAGTTTCCGTGAACATAAGTGTTATTATAATTTTTACAGCCCAGACCCAAAGCTATTTGGGCACCTACGGTATTATGCGTAGACTGTATAAAAGCTGTAGGAGTCATAAACGCTTCGTCATTATCAATCAATGAATTTAAAAACTTTTCGGTATCTTCCATACAGCCCAGTCCGCTGCCCACCAAAATCGCTTCAGGCATTCCAACTTCTGCTTCCTGTAACGCTTTTGTTGCTGCTGCAACTCCCATTTTAACTACGGGTGCCATACGTCTGGAAGCTGCAGGAGGAATATAATCTCGATAGGATGGGTGAATCGCTTTTAACTTCCCATCAATCGCTTTGTTGACTTCGGAAAGTTCTCCCGAAAATTCAAATGTATTCTGGGCACTTATGGCTACGGCGCTATGAATGTATAGTGATTTCATACGGCACTAAAAATTAAGGAGGAGCAATTACCTCCAAATCCGAAGCTATTCGAAACCACATGTTTTATTTTTTTGGACTGAAGCGTTGTTACTGGAAGCAAACCTGTTTCTGGCATGGCTTCAGCAAAATTAAGATTTGGAAAAATCTTTTGTTGCTGTAAAGCGAGGATTGAAAAAACAGCTTCAATCGCACCAGCTGCTGCCAGTGTGTGTCCTGTAAATGCCTTGGTCGAACTAAACAACGGAATGTTTTTTCCAAATATGCGTTGAATGGCGACACTTTCAGACAGATCATTGTTAGGTGTTGCCGTGCCATGCGCATTGATGTAATCAATATCTTGAGGTTGTAAACTAGCAGCTTTTAACGCCTGTTGCATTGCCAGAAACGCACCCTCACCATCTGGTGAAGAAGCTGTCTGGTGGTGGGCATCATTGGCATTCGCATAGCCGGAAAGATACGCTAGCGGCTCCTTATTTTCTTCCTTTACAACAGAATCAGCTTCTAACACCAAATAGGCAGCCGCTTCCCCCAAGTTTAATCCGTTTCGATTGGCATCAAATGGTTTACAGGCTTCTTCACTTAAAAGTAATAAGGATTTAAATCCGTTGATCGTAAATTTTGAAAGAGGATCCGTTCCACCTACAATAATTCTATCTAACTTTCCTGCTTTTATCAATCGGGCACCTAACATAATAGCATTTGCTGCCGACGAGCAAGCGGTACTAATAGTCGTTGTAAATTCAGTGATTCCTAATTGAGACGCGATCTTGGAAGTACTGTCACCACAGTGATGGCTGTCAATATATTGCAGGGCTTCAGGATTTGAAGCAAACTGATCCCAATAGATTTCGGTCATGTCCATTCCGCCTACGGTGGTGGCGGATATTAACCCCGTCTTATATTGCTGAATATCGGAGATTTTTGCAGATGCTATAGCCTCTTTTGCAGCGATGCTTCCTAATAAAGACGTTCTGGTGTAGGTATGTTTTAATGGAAGTTGTAATGCTTCAGCAAGGGAATTGTTTGTAATTTTCACTTCTCCAACTTTGATATTTGTAGCATGTTTACTGTCAACAAATTCAAGGGAAGTGATTCCACTTTCCGAAGCAAGTAACGATTCCAGATTTGAAGAAATAGTAGTTCCAATTGCCGAAATTATTCCCATTCCTGTCACTGCAACACCTCTTTCCATACGTTTTGAACCGATTCCTATTTCGTTCTATGTTCTTCGATATATGCTGCCAACACATTGATGGATTGAAATATCGCTTTGCTTTTTTCGGGATCGGTTAATTTGATCCCATAATCTTTATCCAGTAAAACGATAAGTTCGAGTGCGTCGATGGAGTCAAGTCCTAGACCGTCACCAAATAGAGCTTCATCATCTGCGATATCTGCAACTGTAAATTCTTCGAGGTGTAACGCCTCAATAATACTTTCTTTTAATTCGGTTTTTAAGCTACTCATTTATGTAGTATAAAGTTCTTTTATCATTGGGGGTGTATGCGCTATGGTTCCATTTTTTGAAACTAAATAGAAAAATCCGTGGTAGGAATTTTCAAAGACCTCAACCCATGCACACAACACCTGTTTGCAATTTTCTGTTTCCAGCAGACTTTCTGCATATTCATGCAATAGGTCTTCCTGAAGTTGCGAAGATACAAAGAATGCATTTTCTGTATGCAGTTTATGCCGAATAGAAACTTCGCCCATGCCAATGTTGGGTAATGTGTAGACAAATATTGACGGACTAGCAAACATAGTTGTAGGATCTTCAATACTTTTCTGGTGTTTAATGTCGGTATCCAGACTGGCACTTTTGTTTGAAAAAACCAGAGCGGTGGATTCTTTCCCTTCAGCAAGTTGTTCTAATATAATTTCTGAACCTGTAAAAGCCAGCTTGCTTAATCTGTCCATTTTAAAAAACTTGGGGTAAGATAATTGTTTAGATGTATAGTAGTGCTTTAAAAACCTTGTAAGGTCTTTTGAATCTTCAGAAAACACACAAGTTCCATTAAGTTGAATCTCGCTGTTTTTGATGGAGCAATAGTTTGATATGTAGTAGTTTGTTTTTAGCATTTATTTTTTAAAGCAGACCAACATAGTATGAAATTCTCCCAGTTTTATATCTCTGTCAATTTTTAAACCTGCTTTATCAATTAATGTTTCAAATACGGTGGATGGGTACATTTTACTATTCCCATTCGCCATCACAGTAAAGTATAAAGAAGTTGCTTCCAATACAAATTTTGCATTATCAAACTTCTGGCGATCGGTAAAGGTTTCTGTAATTAAAACGGGGGTTTTATTGTCTATGGATGCCACACAGGATTTTAAAATTTTAATGATTTCTTCTTCAGAAAAACAATCCAAAAACTGACTCATCCAAACCAGATCTGCTCCTTTTGGCAACGAAGGGTTTGCAGCCAACCAATCCATTTCGTATCCACTTACTCTTTGCTTAAAACCAGCATCTGCAATATTACTTAACGCTTTATGCAATTGCCCCGGAAGATCGACGATTGTGATTTGTGTATCTTCAGATTGTTTTAAACACTGTAAAGCAAACTTTCCTGTATTGCCCCCAATATCAAAAATATGGTTTGGTTTGTACTCAAAAACTATTTGCAAAGCTTCATTAAAGATAGGATCGCTATAATGGTGGTCAAATTCGAACCATGATTTCTGGATATGCTTTGGCAGCTGAGACAATCCCTCATACACCGTCTCCCACTTGCCCAGTTCTTTTAAGCCAGAAGGCTTTCCAGTTGTAATTGCTTCTTCCAGATGAAAAAGTCCTTTATAATTGACATCCTGGGTAAAGTTGATATTGACATTTACGGTAGGATCATACGTTAGAAAATACCCTGTTTTGGTTAAACTAAACCCGCCTGACTCATTTTTTACAACCAATTCTGAACTTTCTGCCATTTCCAGTAAAACACCCAATCCGTATTCTGAAAGTGAAAGTACTTCAGCCATGGATTGAAGCGTAACTTTACCTGAATTCTGGTGTTTAAAAATGTATTCAAAAACTCCCAAGTTCCGAAGAGAAACGGCGGTTTGAAACACAAACGGAGCAAATGCTATCTTTTGTGCTTCTTGAAGTGCCTCTATGGCTCGTATTGGTTTTTTAGTCATTGTTTTTACTGTGTAGTTAGGTGTTTAAATAGTACCGCAGTATTGGTGCCTCCAAATCCTGAAGCTGTTTTTAATGCTGTCATTATTTTTTTTTGGGTTGTTTTTGTAATAATGTTGAGGGGTTTGGAAACTCCCAAGGATGTAAACCCTAGTGAAGTATACAGTGTGTTTGTTTTCATACATTCTAGACACACCGCGGTTTCCAGTAATCCCGAGGCTCCAAAGGTATGTCCAAAATATCCTTTTAAACTGTTTAAGGGGATTTTTTGTAAGCCTGCTCTGTTCAATGCGATTGCTTCCATTTCGTCATTGAATAGAGTAGCTGTTCCATGAGCTGAAATAAAATCGATCTCGGTTGCTGAAACATTTGCTTTGTGTAGGGTATTCGAAATACTTTTAAATAATCCTTCTCCCGTTCGTGACGGTCCCGAAATATGATTCGCATCATTACAAGAACTTCCGCTTAAAATTTCAATGGTGTCTGTCAAAGGTCTCTTTTTTGAAACTACTACCGAAGTTGCGGCCTCTCCAATCGTGATTCCGTTACGAGCGGTATCGTAAGGTTGACAAGGCTTGTCGCTCATTGCTTGAAACGACTGAAAACCACTCACCGTAAATTTACTTACAATGTCCCCCGCCACAATAAAAGCAGTATCATAGGACTGGTTTTGCAGCATTCTTTGCGCTACCGAAATTGCCAGAATTCCAGAAACACAGGCATTGGAAACAATTATAGGCTCGTTTTTAAATCCAAAAAAATCTTTTATAACGGTTCCTAAAACAGAAAGCTGGGCTCTCGTATTATCGAACGGACTTGAAATTTCCAGCGCATCAATATTTCCTTTTGTAGTCGCAATAAGTAATAGTGAGTTTTCTGTGATTTTTTCTTCGGAATGTTTTAGCGTTTCAGAAAGGGCCAAAAGCATCATTTTCTCAAGCTTGGTATATTTTGAAATAGCACCTAAAGAAGTAAAGGCTTTATCAATTTGTTCTGAAGAAATCAAGGAACCATAAAAGCTTTCCGAAGAAATAGAAGGGATTTTATGTTTTTGAATGCCAGTATGTCCTTTTTGAATTGCCAAAATATTCTCTTCTGTAGTAAAACCAAGCGGTGTCACCATCGCTGAAGCAGCTATGTAGGTTTTATGCTTCATTGGTCTCAGGTTTTAAAATGGTGGTCATGGTCGCACGAGCAATCCGTTTTTTTTCTAAAAAAACAGCAACATCCACCCTTGTCATGTCCAGCGCATTATATGTAATGATTGCTTCCGTTGTAATGTCGTCTCCAACAGATGGTAATCGCTCAAAAGTTGCCTTTTTTATTGCGCCAATGTATCCTATGCGTGGTGTTGCTTCAGAAAACATTGCTTTATAACCTGTGTGTAAAGCGACCGTCTGCGCCATATTTTCGAGAAGTCCAGCTTCCTGAAACTGATTATTTTGAACAAAAATATTGGAAGCACTAATAGTTAGTTGAGAGACAATCGAACTTTCAGAATAAGAGATCAATGAATCCACAAATAGCATAGGCTCCCTGTGGGGGAGCATTTGTTTAATTACAGCAAGATCTGTAATAGGTAGCTTTTGTTTCAATGTGGTCACGTCTTATTGTCTTCCCAAAAATCGTAAAAATTAAACCATTGCAACGGATATTTCTTTAAAACCCGTTCTACATGATTGGTATATTTATGAAGTAGTTCTGCTGCATCTTTATATTCTACCTGTACTCGCCTTGCATATAAATGATATTTTTTTTGGGGTTCACGCATCACATAGACAAACAATATAGGCACTTTAAATCGGGCGCCCATATGAAAAGGACCTAATGGAAATTTAGCTTTTTTTCCTAACAGTTCTGCTTCCATAGTTTTACTGTATTGCATATATCGATCGCCGGTTATCACAATTATTTCGTTACGGGAAAGGGCTGCATTGATCTCAAAAATGTGAGACAGATCCTCTTTAATAATGATAAATCGCTTTTCGTCCCTGTTAAGGTATTGACCCAGATAATCTTTTATCGCTTCATGATCTTGGTCTGTAATAACAATACGAATGGAAGTGTTAAATCCGCGCTCTTTAAAAAAGTATTGTGCCAGTTCAAAATTTCCAACGTGAGCACTAATAAGAATACCGCCTTTATTTTCTGAAAGTGCGTCTTCGATTTTTTCTTCTCCGTCAAATTCGAATGAATAATTTTTCCGAAGTCCAGAAGAAATTGCAATTTTATCTACCAGTGTTTGTCCAAAGACATAATATGTTTTATAAATGCTTATGCTACTTTTAAACCAAGAATACCCTAATCTTTTCCTAAAATAGTGAGATAAGCCCCTTACGTTTTTTCGTGAAAAAAGACAGAAATAGGGAATGGGAAGATGCATCAATGCATAAGCAGCACGTATTCCAAAATTCTTGATAAAAAAGATAAATACTTTAAAACCAAAAACAGTCCCTCTGGATTTTCCGTCCCATTCTGCTGCCATAAATTTTTTCTGTAGATTTTGAATTCGGTTTCAAAATTACAGGAATTTTACCTTAAAAATGGGGTGGTTAAGAATAAATTCCGCCATTAATATTGATCACTTCACCAGTAATGTAAGAAGCTTTTTGTGAAGTAAGAAAAGAAACGACATGTGCTATTTCCTGGGGAGTTCCAAAACGATTTACCGGTATTAATTTTTTAAGGGAAGCCACATCCAGTTCTGAAGTCATATCACTTTCGATAAACCCTGGTGCCACTGCATTGACAGTTACATTCCGTTTTGCCACTTCATGCGCAAGAGATTTTGTTGCAGCGATAAGCGCTCCTTTTGCAGCCGCGTAATTGGTTTGTCCTGGAGTTCCTTTTAATCCAGAAAGAGAAACGATATTGATGATTCTTCCGAAGCGATTTAAAAGCATAGGTTGCAACAAGGGCTGAGTAACGTTATAAAATCCGTTGAGGGACGTATCGATAACAGTTTTCCAATCTTCAGGTTTCATCCACATAAATAACCCATCTTTGGTTATTCCTGCATTATTTACAATCACTTCTATGATTGCTTCTGGCGTGCTTTTTTGCCAAGTTGCCAACGCATTTGAAGTATCTGAAGCATTGGCCACATTAAATTGGAGTAGTTCTCCCGAACCATCATTTTTTTCAATTAAGCGTAATGTTTCTTGAGCTGCTTCTTGATTACTCTGATAGTTAATTAACACATGATAGCCATGATCCAAAGCAAGTTGTACACAAATGGCACGGCCAATCCCTCTTGAACCTCCGGTGACTAATGCGTATTTCATTTTTTTATTTTTGAGGTCAGTAAATATTCTTTTACTTTTTTAAGATACGGGTATAGTACTTCATCCTCCTTTAATGGTGGAACGATGGCTCTACTATCGTCATATAATTTTTTGGTTTTTGAAGATACCTTATCCTGTACTTTAAGATACTCAATCGCCTGTATGATGGTCATTAGCTCAATAGCCACTACTTCATAAGCATTTTCGATCACCTTTTTTGTAATAAGTGCCGCATTGGCACCCATACTCACAATATCTTGATTGTCGTTATTATTTGGAATACTATGGACATACATCGGGTTTGATAGCATCTGATTTTCGGCTGTCGTTGAGGTTGCTGTAAATTGTGTTCCCTGCATTCCAAAATTAAGACCTAAGGTGCCAAGGTTGACAAAGGGAGGCAGTATATCATTGAGTTTGCTATTTAATAGATAATTAAGTTGCCTTTCGGCTAGCATACTTACTTTTGTCGTCACTATTTTAAGCTTATCCATTTCTAAGGACACATAATCTCCGTGAAAGTTTCCGCCGTGATATACCTGCTTTGTGGCAACATCTATAATTGGATTGTCATTGGCAGAGTTGACTTCTTCAAAAAGAATTCGCTCTACATTGTTTAAGGTATCCAGCACTGGCCCCAGAATTTGTGGTACACAGCGAATAGAATAATATTCTTGTACTTTTTCTTCAAAAACAGCCCCTTCCTTGATACCATTATATAAATGATGTTCCCTTTTTCTAGTTAGCTTGCTATCAGCCAGGTGCTTTCTCATACGAGAGGCAATTTCTCTTTGTCCTATATGTTTTTTAGATTGATTGAGTTCATAAGAAAGGTGATCATCATATGCTTCAACGATTTCGTTAATAGCAGAAGAGCATTGTACCATCCAGTCTAGTAGACGTCTGGCATGAATAGCATTTAATATTCCGATGCCACTCATAACCGAAGTTCCATTCATCAACGCTAGACCTTCACGTAGCTCTATTGAAATGGGTTCTAATTTTTCAGCTTCAAAAACTGTCTGAGTTGCTGTAATCTTCCCTTTGTAATACACCTCTCCTTCTCCAATAAGCACCAAAGCGAGATGTGCCAACTGTACTAGATCACCACTTGCTCCCACACCTCCGTGCTCATAAATTACGGGGATGATATTTAAGTTTAACAACGAAGTCATTAAATGAATCACACTAGGATGTACGGCGCTTTTTCCTAGCAATAAGGTATTTAAGCGTGCCAGCATTGCTGCTCTCACGTAGGTCGGGTCAATTGGACTTCCGCTTCCGGCAGCGTGACTTCGAATTAAATTATATTGAAGCTGAATACGCTGCGAATCATTTACTTTATATTGTGCCATGGGTCCGAAGCCCGTATTAACACCATAAATAATTTTATTCTGTGAGAAAACTTTCAGAAAATCAAAACTTTCTTGAACTGTTTCCAGTACCGATTCGTCTATAGAAACTTGAGCAGCACCATATACAATGTTATAAAAATCTTCTACTCGTAACTCTCCTTTTAATATAATCATAGATGCGATTGCAAATATTTTAAGTATTATCTATCATAACTCAACCTAAAGTAGTTATTTTGATGTACAAAGAAACAACAAATAAAAAACTCTCACCACAAAAAATGACTCCTACCCAAGTAGATGTATTAGTTATAGGTGCTGGACCTTCTGGCAGTGTTGCTGCTGCATATTTACACAATCAAAATATAAAAGTCAAGGTCGTGGAAAAAAACATCTTCCCTAGATTTGTGATTGGAGAAAGTCTGTTGCCTCGATGCATGGAGCATTTTGAAGAGACCGGATTACTCGATTGTTTAAAACAGCAGGATTTTGAAATTAAGAGAGGAGCTCGTTTTCTAAGAAATGGAAATGCTTATAGCTTTGATTTTGCTGAAAAATCTACGGAAGGCTGGAACTGGACCTGGCAGGTCCCACGTGCAGATTTTGACAAAACACTTACAGACGAGCTTGAGAAAAAAGGGGTTGATATTGAGTTTAACACTGAAGTTATTGAAGTTACATTTAATGAGGACGGAAGCTCTTGCACAACTGTAAAAACTCCAGAAGGCACTACGGAAACTATCTTGGCAAAATTTATTATCGATTCCAGTGGGTTTGGACGTGTACTTCCTAGACTGCTTGATCTGGATGCACCTGCTCAAATACCGAAGCATGCTTCCATTTTCACCCATGTGGTAGATTCAAAACGACCTGCGGGAGAAGAAGGCACTCTTATTACCTTTGATGTAGTTAAAGACGAATCATGGTTGTGGGTCATTCCGTTTTCAAATGGAATAACCAGTCTGGGATATGTAGGACCAACAGAAGACCTGGAAGCATTTAAGGGAACCCCTTCTGAAAGACTACAACAGATGCTTGCACTTTCATCTCATTATCATGACAGGTTCATTGATTGTGAGTTTATTTTTGAACCCATTATTATAAAGAATATCTCTAAAGCTGTTACGCAGCTCTATGGAAAGGGGTTTGCTCTTACAGGAAATAGTGCCGAGTTTTTGGATCCAGTGTTTTCTTCGGGAGTAACCTTTGCTACCGAGAGCGGCTTGCTTGCAGCGAAATTAGCCACACGACAGTTAAGAGGAGAAAGGATAAACTGGCAAATAGAATATGCAGACTATATTAAAAATGGCGTTGATGTTTTTGCTACCTATGTAAGGGAGTGGTATACGGGGAACTTTCAGAAGATATTTTTTAGAGAGCAGGACAACGTTCAGATAAAAAAACAGATCACATCGGTCTTGGCTGGATATGTATGGGACACTTCAAATCCATTTGTAAAAAAACACCACCGTATTATTAAGACATTGGCAAAAGTAGTGGATATTGAGAGTGATCCACATACTTCATAAAAAAAGTGCTACCTCTGCAGCACTTGATTTGGCTAATTCAATTATTAAACGTTAATAATTAAATATACTTGTTTACCTGTTTTGTCATTGGCACAATGGCAATACAAAACGTGTTTTAAATCATACGTGGCCCTCCCTAAAATTTAAAAGTTACATATTATAGTTATCCAAGATTCATTTTACAAAAATTATTCCACGACTAACTGAGAAATAACTGTTTCCGATTAAAATAGAATAGTTTTCAACTAATTTTCAATTCAGAAAAGTTGTTTTGTATCTTTATATATAAAGAATACCTATATATAAGGAATATGTCAAAAAAATTACGAGAAATAATACACGCCAAGCAAACCAACCCAGATAGGTTTTATACAAATGCTTCTCATGAGGTCATAGAACGTGATACGAAGGGGTCAGAAATGGCAACTGGTATTTATCAAAATGAAGCTGGTACTTATTTTACGAAAAAGGCATGGAAAAAAGAACAAACTAGATTAGAGAAATTACGCTTACAAAAGGAAAAAGCTGCAAAGAAGGCTAGAGTAAAAACCATACCTTTAGCTGAAATAAAAAATGAAGACGGTGTTGCCACTACCAACACTAAGAAAAAGGGAATTTATCTTCTTGGTGCGGTGATGCTATTAGTAGGAATTATCATCACTGGTTTTTTTCTCTATTCTGAAAACAAAGAACCTATAGAAATAGAACCCACAGTTAAAGTTGAATTAGAAGAAGAGCCAACTATTTTTGGGAATGCTGTTGTAACTGGAGATGATGTAAGGATGCGAGCAGGACCTACTCTTCAGGATTCCATCATAACATATTTCCCAACTGCAGGAGAGCGAGTTTTAATACTTCAAAAAGCTACAGACTCTATTTTGTGGGTAAAAGTACAACGTAAAGATGCTACGGTTGGGTGGGTTTATAGCAAGTATGTTGAAGATTCAGCCAACTAATTATAGCGAATAGGTGTGCGTAAAATCTTCAGCAAAAATAAATATCAAGTTATAACAGTCTTAATTCCAGCAATTATAGATGTTAGCCTAATTATTCTTGTAGATTAACTAAATTATTTTATATCTTTAAACCCTTAACTAAAAACAAACTTTTAAGTCGATAGCAATGAAAAAATTATTTTCTATTATGGCAATTGCCGCAATGGTGTTTGCAGGAACATTAACCAGCAACGCCGCAGTAACAACTTCTAGTTCAAATTCACTAGTAACTGCAACAACAGTAACACTAATTCAAGATGAGGACGCTGTTCCGGCAGAAGAAACTTTAGGTTTTCATCAAACATTAAAAAAGTATTTTATTGAAGGTACTCCTTTATTTATGGGTATCGTACTTTTATGTTTAATTCTTGGTTTGGCAATCGCTATTGAAAGAATTATCTACTTAAACCTTTCTACCACAAATACTCAGAAGTTAGCTGAAAATGTAGAAGATGCTCTAAACAGCGGAGGTATTGAAGCTGCAAAAGAGGTTTGTAGAAACACAAAAGGTCCTGTAGCCTCTATTTATTACCAAGGTTTAGACCGAGCAGATGAAAGCATTGAAGCTGCAGAGAAATCGGTAGTAGCCTATGGTGGAGTTCAAATGGGACAATTAGAAAAAAATGTTTCATGGGTATCATTATTTATCGCTCTGGCTCCAATGCTTGGTTTCATGGGTACGGTAATTGGTATGATCCTTGCTTTTGACAGAATTGAAGCTGCTGGAGATATGAACCCATCACTTGTTGCGGGAGGTATTAAAGTAGCACTTTTAACAACTGTATTTGGTCTTATCGTAGCAATTATTCTTCAGATTTTTTACAATTACATTATTGCAAAAATTGACAGTATCGTAAACAGTATGGAAGATGCTTCTATTACCTTAATAGATATGCTCGTAGATTACAAGAACAGAAAATAATATTAAGACCTATATACAATGGCATTACATAAAATATTTAAAATTATAGCACTCATCTTTGGGATTGCAGGAGTTGCTTTCTTTGTTAACTTGTTAATAAAAGGAAATGATACTGTAGTAAATACTGGAGCTGGTGTTGATGGATACATTTATGTTACTTATGCAATCTTAGCGTTAATAACACTTATCGTGATTTTTTACGTACTCAAAGGGATTTTTGCAGGGAACATAAAAAAGACCTTATTTACCTTAGCAGGTTTTGCACTCATTATAATAATAGCATATGTGCTTGCAGACGGTGTTGAAACACCTCTTAAAGATGGAGGAACTCTATCGGCTAGTGGTTCAAAATGGGTAGGAACAGGATTATATACTTTTTATATTATGGCATTGCTTGCCATCGCAGCAATGGTATGGACAGGAGTAACAAAATTAATTAACAGATAACATGGCAAGAAGATCAGCACCTGAAGTAAATGCAGGATCTATGGCAGATATTGCCTTCTTACTACTTATTTTCTTCCTTGTAACAACTACAATCGAGAAAGATAAGGGTATCGCAAGGCAGCTTCCACCCAATGAAGATGTAGTGGATCCACCGATATTGAAAGAGAAAAACGTTTTTATTGTTAACGTAAACAAAAGTGATCAATTGTTAGTTGAAGAAGAGCTTATGGAGCTTAAGGATCTTCGACAAGCCGCAATCGATTTTTTAGATAATGGAGGTATTGCTGCACAATGTACTTACTGTCAAGGAAGGCGTGATCCAGAATCATCAGACAATCCAGATAAAGCTGTAATTTCTGTTCAGAACGACCGATTAACTTCTTATAAAATGTACATCGCTGTTCAAAATGAATTAGTAGCAGCCTACAATTTTTTAAGAAATAGAGAGTCACAACGTTTATACGGATGGAAATTCACAGAAATTAAACAACAGATTGATGAAGGGAAAATTTCCGACTCTCAAGTAGATAATTACACTGAAAAACTTGAGAACATTCAGAAACTATTCCCTCTTAAGCTGTCTGAAGCGGAACCAAAAAAATCTGGACAATAAAAATTTAAAATATGTCAAAGTTTAATAAGAAAAAAGGTGGGGAATTACCTCCCGTAAATACAGCGTCATTACCAGATATTGTATTTATGCTTTTATTCTTCTTTATGGTAGTTACTGTATTGAGAGACAATAATCTCTTGGTAAAGAATCAACTCCCTAAAGCAGATCAAGTTGAGAAATTACAGAAAGACAGAGCCGTTTATATCTATGCTGGTAAGCCTAGTGCTCGTTATACAGACAAGTATGGTACAGAAGGTAAAATTCAGATAGGTGATAAATACACCGATGTAAATAGCTTGAAATTTGCTTTAACAGAGGCGCGTGCAAAATTACGTCCAGAGCTTCAAGACAGAGTAATGGTAGCTTTAAAAGTTGATGAAGAAACCAATACAGGACTTGTAACCGATATTAAGCAAGAACTAAGAGATCTTAATATGTTGAAACTTATATATATTACATCTCCAGGTACAGAACTGGATCAATAAAACATCCTTATACATTTTTAAAACGCCTTGAAATTTTCAGGGCGTTTTTTCGTTTTTATACCTCTTAATAAAATGTATCTTTAGCATATGATAAAAGCCACTGCTATTTTATTTTATTTACTATTACTTTCTCCCATTATCAATTGCATTGGGCAGGAACCTAGCGGTCCTTTTTCAAAAGAAATCGATTCACTATATCGTGAAGATCAATTTTATTTCGGAATTAATTATAACATCCTATCAGATAAACCTGTTGGAGTGGAAATTCAAGGGCTTTCTGGAGGTCTTCAGTTGGGATACCTTAGAGATATGCCTATTAATAAAAGAAGAAACATAGCCATTGCTATAGGTGCAGGGGTATCTTTTGATACGTACGGACAAAATCTTTTTATTGGTGAAGAAGATTCAGAAGAAACTATCTTTACAGTACTCAACAGCAGCGAGGTCAATTATGATCGAAATAGAATCTCTGTTTATAGCATTGACGCTCCCATAGAATTTAGATGGCGCAGTTCTACAGCATCTACGTATAAGTTTTGGCGGGTGTATGCCGGAATGAAAATAGGATATGTATACCACTATAAAACTACTTTTAAACAACCAGGAAATGAAGTTTTCCAAACAGATATCCCTGAATTCGAACCGCTTCGATTAGGCGCAACATTAAGCTTTGGCTATAATACATTCAATCTTTTCGCACATTATAGCATTAATCCATTCTTTAAAAACGCACTCACTACAGATGGTCAAGATGTAAGTCTAAAAACTATAAAGCTTGGGCTTATGTTTTATATCTTATAACCAGAAGTTTACCATTAGCAGCTGAGGAATAACTCCAATAAAAAATCCTACAATAAGTTCGGGCATAGTATGAGAAGTTGTATGCAACCTTGAGGTTGCGACCCATCCGTTCCCGATTAGGAATAAGGCAATCCAGAGCAATAAGTTAATTTCAAAATGGATACTCAACGCAATAAGAAACATGGTTACACCAGCAATTCCCATTTGATGAAGGCTCGCTTTGATCTTAAAAAATGCTAAAACTAATGCTGTACTAGTAGAAAATAGAATTCCTATAAAAAAATAATACATTTCAGGACTGTCAAAAACATTAAATACAATTTTGACAATTAATACCAGTAACACAATTTGTATAATGAGTGGCATGATACGTTCCTTAACCTTGCTTAAATGAATGGAGTCGATCACACCTAAGTTTTTCAGCAAAAAGAATAAAATAAGTGGAATTAGCACTGTAAGGATGAGCACTGCTAAAACTTTTGCCTGAATAAATGGTAATTCTACAAATCTAGGGGTACTATAATAATATATAATAACGCCAATCAAAGGCATTAATAATGGGTGCAGGATATAAGCGCCTACTCTTAATAAAAAATTCATCAGATTTCTTTTCGAAGTCTGGCAACTGGTAAATCTAATTGCTCCCGGTATTTGGCAACTGTCCTTCGTGCTATTGGATATCCTTTTTCCTTTAAGATTTTTGCCAGTTTATCATCTGTATAAGGCTTTCGTTTATCCTCTTCAGAAATTGTGATTTCAAGTATTTTCTTGATCTCTCTAGTCGATACTTCTTCCCCTTGATCATTTGTCATTGACTCACTAAAAAACTCTTTAATAAGTTTTGTACCATATGGAGTATCTACATATTTACTATTCGCTACACGTGAAACTGTAGAAACGTCCATATCAATTTCATCTGCAATGTCCTTTAGAATCATAGGACGTAACTTTCGTTCGTCACCTGTTAAAAAAAACTCCTTCTGATAATGCATTATAGAATTCATGGTTACAAAAAGAGTTTGTTGTCGTTGCTTAATTGCATCAATAAACCACTTAGCAGCATCCAATTTTTGCTTTATAAACATTACCGCATCTTTTTGAGATTTGGTTTTATTTTTTGAGTCCTTATACCCTTTTAACATATTGGTATATTCTCTAGAAACATGCATTTCTGGTGCATTTCTACCATTGAGCGTCAAATCCAATTCTCCATCAACAATCTTAATCGTAAAATCGGGCACAACATGTTCAACCATTCTGGTATTACCAGCAATAGCTCCTCCTGGCTTTGGGTTCAAATGTTCTATTTCAGAAATAGCACCTCTAAGTTGATCCTCAGTAATATCAAATTTTTGAAGTAGTTTCTTGTAATGTTTTTTTGAAAAATGATCAAAACTTTCTTCAATGATTTTGGTGGCCAATGCAACAGACGCAGTAGGTTCTTTTCTGTATAACTGTAATAACAAACATTCTTCAAGATTTCGGGCCCCGACGCCAGCTGGATCTAAATCCTGAACAATATCAAGAACCTTTTCTATTTTTTCTTCGGAAGTATATACATTTTGAGTGAAGGCAAGATCATCTACAATATCCTGAATATCTCTACGTATGTAGCCGCTTTCATCAACACTTCCAACTAGAAATTTTGCGATTTCCTCTTCTTCCTCAGTAAACCTATAGGTATTGAGTTGTTGTAACAAATGTTGATTAAATGAGGTGCCTGAAGCATACGGTGTTTGCTTGTCTTCATCATCTGCACTATAATTATTGGCAGAAAGCTTGTAGCTTGGAGTTTCATCGTCACTTAAATAGTCATCTACGTTGATTTCTGTTTCAATGGTTTCAGTTCCATCATCATAGTCTTCTCCATAATCCTCTTCAAAATCTTCATCAAATTTCTCCTCCTCTTCTTTTCCACCTTCTAAAGCCGGATTCTCATTCATTTCCTGTGAAATACGTTGTTCAAAAGCCTGTGTAGGCAACTGAATCAACTTCATCAACTGGATTTGTTGAGGAGAAAGTTTTTGTGATAATTTAAAATTTAACTGTTGTTTTAGCATACGTATCTAAGTTACTATAAAATTAAAAAAAACCAGCTATATCTCGCAGATTTGTAGCTGGTTTTAATATAATGTTGTGAATTTATACCTTAGAAAGCGGCATTTCCTGGCGTACGCGGATAAGGGATCACATCTCTTATATTTCCCATACCTGTAACGAATTGAACCAAACGCTCAAATCCTAGTCCAAACCCACTATGCACACAAGTACCAAATTTACGCAAATCAAGATACCAGTATAGCTCTTCTTCGCTAATGTCCATCGCCTTCATTTTCTCTTTTAAAACGTCATACCGTTCCTCACGCTGACTTCCACCTACAATCTCACCAATTCCTGGAAAAAGTACATCCATGGCTCGTACGGTCTTTCCATCGTCGTTTAACCGCATATAAAATGCTTTGATGGTTGCTGGGTAATCAAAAAGAATTACAGGACATTTAAAATGCTTTTCTACCAAATAGCGTTCATGCTCACTTTGAAGATCTGCACCCCACTCCTCGATAATATATTTGAATTTCTTTTTCTGATTAGGCTTCGATCGTTTCAAAATATCAATGGCTTCTGTATAACTTACACGCTTAAAATTATTGTCTACAATAAAACTTAATTTATCACGTAAGGTCATCTCGCTGCGTTCTGCCTGTGGCTTACTTTTTTCTTCATCCAAAAGTCTGTTTTCAAGAAATTCCAAATCATCTTGACAATTATCTAGTGCATACTTTACCACATATTTGATAAAATCTTCAGCCAGATCCATGTTACCATGCAAGTCGCAAAAAGCGATCTCAGGTTCAATCATCCAGAATTCGGCCAAATGTCTTGAAGTGTTAGAATTTTCGGCTCTAAACGTAGGGCCAAAAGTATAAACTTTTCCTAATCCCATCGCATATGTTTCAGCTTCAAGCTGTCCACTTACGGTAAGATTTGTCTCTTTTTCAAAGAAATCTTCAGAAAAATCTACCTTACCATCCTCTGTTTTTTTTGTGTTCTTAAGATCCATCGCCGTGACCTTAAACATTTCGCCAGCACCTTCGGCATCACTTCCCGTAATGATAGGAGCATTCATGTAGTAGAACCCATTATTTTGGAAATATTGATGCACTGCAAACGCTAATTTTGAACGCAACCGCATTACCGCTCCAAAAGTATTGGTTCGCACCCTTAAATGCGCCTGTTCTCTTAATTTTTCAAGTGTATGACGCTTTGGAGACAAAATGGTAAGCTTTACCTCCTCTGGGTCTGCAGTACCCAACACACGTACGCTAGAAGCCTGTATTTCTACAGATTGACCTTGCCCCTGGCTTTCAACCAATTGTCCAGTTACTTCAATAGCGGCTCCCGTAGTGATTTGCTTTAAAACTTCTTCATCAAAAGTTGAAAAGTCTATTACACATTGTAGATTATGAATCGTAGAACCATCATTTACGGCAATAAAGCGATTGCTTCTAAAAGAACGTACCCACCCTTTTACAGTAACTTCATGTAACGAAGGTTCCATTTTTAAAATCTGACTAATAGCTGTGTGTTTCATAGTATTTTAATAAGGCTGCAAAGATATTTGTTTAATTCTGAAACCGAAATTTTTCAATTCTAATTTTCTGAAGCATTTTCAGCTTCTTCGTCTTCAGAATCTGGAAAAATCTTTAAGGCAGGCTTCTTAAATGTTCTCTTGTTAGCGATACTTTTTTCTAATGAAAGTAATAAAGCTGGCAGGAGTAATAAATTGGCAAGCATTGCAAATACCAGTGTTACTGAAACTAACGCTCCTAAGGCCACTGTTCCGCCAAAACTGGAAATGGTAAATACTGAAAAACCGAAGAACAAGACAATGGAGGTATAAAACATACTCACACCGGTTTCCCGGAGCGCTGCATACACAGATTTTTTGATCTTCCAGTTATTGGCAATAAGCTCTTGTCGGTATTTGGCAAGAAAGTGTATGGTATCATCGACCGAAATTCCAAAAGCAATACTAAACACCAATATAGTGGAAGGTTTTATAGGAATGCCCAAAAAGCCCATTAATCCAGCTGTGATAAGTAACGGAAGTAAATTGGGTAAGAGCGATACCAATATCATTCTAAAGCTTCGGAACATCCACGCCATAAACAAAGCGATCAATAATATGGCGAGAGATAATGAAATGACCAGATTTGTCACTAGATATTTTGTCCCTTTCTGAAAAACCAATGCTTTTCCTGTTACAGAAACCTCATATCGTTCCGCAGGAAATACTTTAGCAATTTTTGCTTTTATATCTTCTTCTATTCTGTCAAATCGATCTGTTTCGGTATCCTTCATGAATGTAGTAATACGAGCATATTGGCCTGTACTATCCACATAACTACTCAAAAGGTTAGTATCGCCAGCACTACTTTTTGCATACGATAGTATAAAGCTTTGTTCCTGGCTATTTGGCAATTGATAGTACTCTGGATTTCCATTATAATAGGCTTGTTTAGAGTATTTAATTAAGTTCACAGCAGAAATAGGTTTCGCCAGTTCTGGTATTTCCTCCAGATATTCCTGCAATTCATCCATACGTTTTAAGGTGGCAAGCTTCATTACTCCCCGTTCTCGTTTAGTATCAATTAATATCTCAAGTGGCATAATACCTTCATATTCCTTTTCAAAAAATCTAATATCTTTAAAAAACTGAGTGCTTTTGGGCATATCTTCAATAAGACTTCCTGAGATTTTAATATTATAAATGCCAATAATCCCTGTAGCAAGTAAAGTAACCGAAGCAATATAAATAGCAACACTGTGATGCTTCACCATACGCTCCATCCAGTCTACAAAACTGTTGATCCATGTTTTGTTAAGATGCTTTAAATGCTTGTATTTAGGAATGTTCATATAACTATATACAATAGGAATGATGAACAAACTCAATAAGAAAATCGCAATGATACAAATGGAAGCAACAATACCAAATTCTTTTAATAATTTGCTATTGGTTAAAATAAAAGTAGCAAAGCCCGAAGCTGTAGTCACATTGGTCATCAAGGTTGCATTCCCTACTTTGGCAATGACGCGTTGTAAAGACTTCGCCTGATTTCCATGTTGTTTAATTTCCTGTTGGTATTTATTAATGAGAAAAATACAATTGGGAATACCTATTACAATAATGAGCGGCGGAATTAAAGCTGTAAGCACCGTAATCTCATAATGTAACAAACCTAAAATTCCAAATGCCCACATTACCCCTATGATTACTGTAATCATGGAAATTAATGTGGCTCTGAATGACCTAAAAAAGAAAAAAAATATTAATGAAGTGACCAGTAAAGCTGCTGCAATAAACATCCCGATTTCGTCGATGATGTTTTGAGCGTTCAAAGTACGAATATAAGGCATCCCAGACGTGTGTACCGTTAATCCCGTTTCATCTTTAAAAGTATCCAGTAGAGGAATAAGTTCCTTGACGATAAAATCTTTTCTTCCTGCTGTATTGACAATCTCTTTTTTGAGATACACAGCAGTTCTCACTGAGGTTTTACCTGGACTATATATTAAACCCTCGTAAAATGGTAGTCTTTCAAAAAGTTCGTATTCTAATTGTTGTAAGTTTTCTTCGGAATATATTGTATCTAAAACCAAAGGTTCCATTGCAAAAGCAGTGGTGTCCTTTCGTTTTACCAATTTCTGAAGATTCCCTACAGAAAGCGTAAGATCTACTGCATCTTTAGAGTTGATGTCATGTGCAAGTTGATTCCAAGCTTTGAACGTTTCAGGTTTAAACAAAGTAGAATCCTTAATTCCTATCACGATAAGATTTCCCTCTTCACCAAACTTTGACAAAAAAGTATCATATTCTACATTGACAGGATGATCGTCTGGAAGGAGATTTGCTTCAGTATACGTAAAACGCATGTTTTTCCACTGCAAGGCCAGAAGTACGGTAATCACAGCAATAAATATGAGGATCAACGTCCTATTCCGAAGAATAAATCGGGCAACTGCGCTCCAAAAACCGATGCTGAATAGTTTATTCAAAAAATGAAAACATTAAAATACAAAGGTACAATTATTGAATGGCCTGCCCAGCCATAGAAGTGTTTTTAAACCTTTAAATTGAACGTAAATTTAAAGGAGACATTGTCCTCAAATTCAGGAAGCTCAAAATGGCCGTATCGATACGCAAAACTCAATCCAAAACCAAAAATGAGTTTGTTCAATTCAATTCCCGACTCATTATAGATATGATCCAATGTTTTAAAACCAATTCCCTGATGTTGCTCCGGATTATCCAGATTTCCAATAGCATGTTTCGTTAGAAATACGAGTTCTGGCTTAAATTTATCTGAAAAGTAGAAGCGTCGTAAGCTATGCTTTGCTTGAAACATCACTAATTTATCTGAAAAAAACTCGCCAAAATACATAGTTTCAAAACTGCGGGTTCCCGCAACCGAAAATCGTTGTAAAATAGTTTCTTTGGTAGGTGCATTTGGGTAAGCATGAAACAAATGTGTTAATGGAATGTCTCCGGTAGCAAGCAAACCTTCTACTAAAAAGTTGGTAGAAGATAAATCGGTTCGCTTAATGTAATAGTCTATTTTTAAACCAAACTTATAGTAATCAAAGTCACTACCAAGCACGCCACTGTATCCTTTTGTAATTTGCCCGCTAAACTTTGGGAATCCATCAAAATACTCCACTAAACCATCTTTAGTAGTGAAAAAGTTGGTCTTAGGGCTAATTCTTACCGAAGCAGTTGTTTCAAAAACCTCGTAATTTTCAATGGGTTGCCCGTTATTGATAAACTGATAATTTTCTATTTGGCGTATTTCGCTACGAGATACACGAAACTCTGAAAGAACCTTTTTTGAGAATTCATGTTGAATGTTAACCTGCTCTGTTTTGTGTTTATAAAATTGAGTTACATTTACTAGACGAGGTTCAAAAACTGAATACACTCTGGCATCAGTTAGATAATTAAAAGAGCCTATTTCTCTAATATCATCAATATAATACCCATTAATCCAAGTATTTGTTTCTTCATTAATCCGATACGCTCCTCCTACACTATACTTAAATCCTTTATCTTTAAAACCGTACGCCATATAACCTCCAATCCTGAAACTTTCAGAAAGCTTTTCATTTGTAATTCCACCAATTCCCAGTCGAAATCCTTCATAATTATTTAATTTAATAATGTACTTGAGGTCTATATCGAAAAATCCTATTGGATAAAATCCAGATTTAAAGGGGCTTTCCTTTTTCTCTTCTCGTGTCGCGGTAGAATCTTTTGCGACCTGTATAGCTGGTTCCTGTGCATATAGAGAAGTTCCTATTATACATAATAAGAGAATAAAGAAAACCTGTTTTTGCATATTGTATAAATGGGAAAAACGTAAATGTAAAAAGAAAGCGGCATAGTAGCCGCTTAATTATATATTGTTTAACGGTTGTTACACCGTCATGATCTCTTTTTCTTTTGAGGCTAGAAGTTCATCAATTTTTTTAATATGATTGTCTGTCATAGTCTGAACATCAATTTCTAGATTAGCTTTCATATCTTCACTAATATCTAGATCCTTAATTTCATTGTTTGCGTTTTTACGGTCGTTACGAACTCCAATTTTTGCTTCTTCTGCTTCAGCTTTGGCTTGTTTAGCTAATTGCATACGCCGCTCTTCTGTTAGTGGTGGCACGTTAATAATTACACTTTCACCATTATTCATTGGGTTAAACCCTAAATTAGCTAGGTTGATTCCTTTTTCAATTTCAGGGATGAGTCCTTTTTCCCATGGTTGGATTGAAATCGTCATACCGTCTGGAGTACTCACATTAGCTACCTGACTAAGAGGTGTAGGACTGCCATAATATTCTACCATGACACTTCCTACCATAGAAGGTGATGCTTTTCCAGCTCTAATGTTTATAAATGCTTTTTCAAGATGCTTAATGGCTTTCCCCATCGCTTCCTTCGTACTGTCGATAATAAATTTAATTTCTTCTTCCATGTTTCTTACCCGAGAAGTCGGGTGGCTTTTTCTATTTTTCTGAATGATTCAAAAATCAGTCCAATTCAAAAATAAGAATTTTTTTTCTTCTGAAAAGAATGTATTTTCAAGTTACAAATTTACTTTTGTGCCAATCGATTCGCCTGAAACTACTTTCATTAAATTTCCTTTTTTATTCATATCAAACACAATGATAGGCAACTCATTTTCTTGACTTAGTGTAAAGGCTGTCGTGTCCATTACCTTTAGACCCTTACTTAGAACGTCATCAAAGGATATAAAATCAAATTTAATAGCATCCCTGTTTTTTTCGGGATCACTAGAATAGATTCCGTCAACACGAGTTCCTTTTAAAATAACATCGGCACTAATTTCAATCGCGCGTAAAACTGCTGCAGAATCTGTTGTGAAGTAAGGATTTCCGGTACCTCCACCAAAAATTACGACACGACCTTTTTCAAGATGACGCATGGCTTTGCGGCGGATAAATGGTTCGGCAACTTCGTTAATTTTTATTGCACTTTGTAAGCGCGTAGGCACGCCTTCATCTTCCAATGCACTTTGCAAAGCAAGACCATTGATAACAGTTGCAAGCATTCCCATATGGTCTCCTTGAACGCGATCCATTCCACGGCTGGCTCCTGCAACCCCTCTAAATATGTTTCCACCACCTATTACAATGGCAACTTCAACACCTTTTTCAATAATTTGTTTAATCTCTTGAGCATATTCTTGAAGTCTTTCGGGATCAATTCCGTATTGACGTTTTCCCATAAGGGCTTCTCCAGAAAGTTTTAATAGGATTCGATTGTATTGCATGGTAGCGGGTTTGGTTTACAAAAATAGCTAAAAAATGTAAAGGATTATCAGATTATAAAAATCCCTTTAAATATTAAATAAATTATAAATATTAGTATTACTATTGATTAATGATAGTATTACTATTATATTTGCGCTTAAAACTAATATTTATGCATGATTTATTGGGAAATTTTCAGATCAAGGTCAATGAAAAAACATATGTCAAAGATCCGGAGACCTCTATTCTTGGAAAGCGAATTGTAGAGCACAGCATTCAGCTAATCGATGAAATAGGGTTTGAGGCGTTTACCTTTAAAAAACTAGGTGCCAGAATATCATCCAATGAAAGCTCGGTGTATCGTTATTTTGAAAATAAACACAAGCTATTATTATACTTAACCTCGTGGTATTGGGCTTGGGTAGAATATCAAATTGTTTTAAATACATATAGTCTTTCAGATCCTTCAGAAAAGCTAAAAAAAATAATATCCATTATTACCGAAAAAATTAAAAACGATTCAAATTTTACACACATTAGTGAAATGCTTTTGAATAAAATTATTATTAATGAATATTCAAAATCGTTTTTAACGAAGGAGGTAGACGAGGAAAACAAAGAAGGATATTTTTCAATTTATAAAAATCTTATCAATCGAATAAAAAAAGCTATCGCAGAATACGATAGCTCGTATCCGTATCCAGCATCCTTAGCCAGCACATTGGTCGAAGGATCGCTACACCAGCATTTTCTTACCGACCATTTCCCATCGATGACAGATTGTGTTGGAAAAACTACCCCTACAGATTTTTATTCTCATTTACTATTTAGTACTCTAAATAATCACAATCAATGAAAAAAGAAATGACACCGTGGCAACGCTTTATCCACCTATTGGAACTTGACAAAAGAGACATAAAGCAAATTTTCTACTACGCAATTTTTGCAGGAGTTGTCGCACTTACACTTCCCCTAGGAATTCAAGCCATCATCAATTTGATACAAGGTGCACAAGTTTCAACGTCATGGATAGTCCTAGTCGTATTGGTAACACTAGGGGTTGCTTTTCAAGGTATTTTACAATTAATGCAAATTAGAATTCTTGAAAATATTCAGCAAAAGATATTTACACGTTCCTCTTTTGAGTTTGCCTATCGATTCCCTAAAATAAGATGGGATGAACTTCGTAATTATTATCCTCCAGAATTAGCCAACAGATTTTTTGACACACTAACTGTTCAAAAAGGATTGTCAAAAATATTATTAGATTTCCCAGCGGCAATTTTACAGATTCTTTTTGGATTGATTCTACTTTCTCTTTACCACCCCTTCTTTATCATATATGGATTGTTATTAGTTATTTTAGTTTACGTGGTTTTTAATTTTACGGCAAGAAAAGGGCTTGCAACCAGTTTAAATGAATCAAAAAAGAAATATGCTGTAGCACATTGGATCCAAGAAGTGGCAAGATCTATTACAAGTTTTAAGCTATCTGGAAGAACATCCCTTGCTATGGACCGCAATAATAAATTAACCGAACAATATCTTGAGGCACGGGAAGGACACTTTAAAGTGTTAATGGTTCAGTTTATCCAAATGATTGGCTTTAAGGTTTTAGTAACAGCTGGCCTGCTTCTTATAGGGGGTTTACTCGTTTTAAACCAGGAAATGAATATTGGTCAGTTTGTTGCCGCAGAGATTATCATTCTATTGGTAATAAGCTCTGTAGAAAAACTCGTAACTGGTTTGGAAAGTTTTTATGATGTACTTACTTCTTTAGAAAAAATAGGACAGGTTGTGGATAAAAATCTTGAAAATCAAGAAGGAACTGATCCTTTTTCTTCTGAAAGCCCTACAACTCTATTAATAGATAATGTTTCTTATCAAACCTCTCTGGGCCAAAATATTCTTGACGAGATATCTTTAGAATTAAAGAGTACTGATCGGGTTTTTATAGATGGGCCTCCAGGATCTGGAAAGACTACTTTATTAAGATTATTATCTGGACAAGAATCTCCAGCTTCAGGCGGAATATATATTAATAATCATAGTTTTCAGGGAATGCGAATCAACTCTTACAGATCGCAGGTTGGACAAGTACTTCCTAACCAGATGCCATTTGAAGGCACTATCTATGAAAATATAACCTTCGGAAACACCTCAATTTCAATGGATCATGTTCATCAAATAATTAAGGATGTTGGTCTTGAAGATTTTATACGCAAGCAACCAAAAGGTATCAATAGCTTTATACTTTCACAAGGTCAAAAAATACCCCATACTGTATCAAAAAGAATTTTATTAGCAAGGGCTATAGTCCATAACCCCAAAATTCTTTTACTTAAAGATGCTATTGAATATTTCGACGAACAAAATGCAACACAGCTCATGGAATATTTAACGCATAAAGACAGGCCATGGCTTCTTATTGTTACAAGTCGTAATAAAAACTGGAAACAGTTTTGTACGAAATACATTCAAATCTCTAAAGGAAAAATAGTTTAAGTATGCTCAACATATCTCATAATCAATTGAATAAAAAAGTGGCTCTTGATGAGTACTCTGCGTACACAAAAGCTCATAAGGTAAAATACTTTGTTTATTTTAATCGGTTTTTGTTTGCCTTTGCCGTTATAGGAGTAGTCATCTTATTTCTACCTTGGACTCAAACAGTTTCAGGAAAAGGCTATGTAACTACTTTAACTCCCGAACAGCGCCCGCAAACCATTCAATCAACAATACCAGGACGTATTGAGCAATGGTTTGTTAGAGAAGGAGCTTTTGTTGAGAAAGGAGACACAATTCTATTTGTTTCAGAAATAAAAAATGAATATCAAGATCCTAAACTACTTGAAAGGACCCTTGCCCAACGTGATGCAAAAAACAATGCAGCGTTATCTTATAAAGACAAAGTGAGGTCTTTAGAAAATCAAATCTATGCTATTCAAAATGAAATGGTTCTTAAAACTGAGCAAGCAAAAAACAAATTGCAACAAGCACGCTATAAAGTTCAAAGTGACAGTATTGATTTAGTAGCAGCAAAGACCAACCTTGAAATTGCAAAAAAGCAGTATGACCGTACAGTTACTCTTCAGGAAGAAGGACTTAAATCGGTTGCTGAAGTCGAAGATAAAAGGTTAAAAGTGCAGGAAACGGAGGCAAAATTGATAAGTCAAGACAATAAATTATTGATGAGCAGAAATATGTTTATCAATGCGCAACTGGATATTAACAGAACTGCTGCAGAATATGCTGAAAAAATAAGCAAAGCACAAAGCGATAAATTTACGGCAAGTTCTGCACAATTTGACACAGAAGCACAAGTTTCAAAATTAGAAAATGAATCGAGCAATTATGAAATTCGTGATAAAATGAGATACATTCTTGCCCCCCAAAATGGTTATATAAATAAAGCATTACGAGCAGGTATTGGTGAGACATTTAAGGAAGGTGAACAGCTGGTAAGCATTATGCCATCAGATTACGATTTAGCTATTGAAACTTATGTATCCCCCATAGATATGCCGTTAATACATGTTGGAGAAGATGTTCGGGTACAATTTGATGGGTGGCCCGCTATTGTATTTAGTGGATGGCCAGATGCATCCTTTGGAACCTATGCAGGCAAGGTGGTAGCGGTAGAAAATTTTATAAGTTCCAATGGAAAATTTAGAGTACTCATTGCTCCAAATCCAGACAAAGAGCTTTGGCCTAAAAATGTGAGTATTGGCTCTGGTGCAAGAACCATATCACTCCTTAAAGATGTTCCAATATGGTATGAGTTATGGAGAAAACTGAATGGGTTCCCTCCAGATTATTATCTACCTACAGCTAATTCTAATTCAAAATCTGAAAAAAAATGAATCGTATCATTTTTTACCTAACCATAGTTATTGCTTTATTAACAACTACTTTAAATGCTCAGGAAACGAATCAAACGCTTTCCTTTGAAGAATTTCTAGGCTTTGTAAAACAACATCATCCACTAACGAAACAAGCTAATCTGGTTTTGAAAAGTGGGGAAGCAAACTTGTTGCGAGCAAGGGGTGGATTTGACCCTACGATTGAAGTAGATTATGATAGAAAAAAATTTAAAAATACCGAATACTTCGATCAACTAAATACTACATTTAAAGTACCAACTTGGTATGGTGTAGAGTTTAAAGCAAATTTTGAAGAAAACACGGGTCAATTTTTAGACCCTAGTCTTACGGTACCAGAAGGCGGACTATATAGTGCGGGCGTTTCATTTTCTCTAGCTCAAGGATTACTGATTAATGAACGAATGGCTTCGCTGAAAAAAGCTAAATTTTTTAATCAGCAGTCCCAGGCAGATCGAGATTTATTAATTAATAATCTACTTTTTGAAGCAAGTAAAGCTTATTTTGAATGGTTAGAAGCTTTCAATACACAAAAGGTATATACCAATTTTCTTACCAATGCTACGTCTCGTCTTAATGCGGTAAAACGAAGTGTAGAAGAAGGTGATAAAGCCACTATTGATATAACTGAAGCTAGTATTACAGTTCAGAATAGAGCTCTGGAGCTCGAAGCTGCTTCTTTAACTGCCAGAAAAGCTAAACTTAAGGTAAGCAATTATTTATGGGTTAATGATATTCCATTGCTTTTAGAAGATGAAGTATTACCAATAATGCCTGAATTAGCACTTGTAGAAAATATATTGACATGGAATCAAAATGAAGATACAGAAGCACTATTAAATGATCATCCCAAAATGATAAGCATGAATGCAAAGATTGAAGGCTTAGAAGTAGACCGAAAATTAAAATTGAATAAACTACTTCCAAATGTCGATCTTCAATATAATTTTCTTTCCCAAGAATATGATCAATTGGATAGTTTTAATACCGAAAATTACAAGGCATTTTTAAACATTCGTTTTCCACTCTTTTTACGTAAAGAACGTGGAGAGGTACAACTTGCAAATTACAAGTTACAAGATGCTCAATTTGAAAGAAATGCTACTAGGTTAACCATTGTCAATAAAATTGAAGCTATTAAGACAGAAATTAGCTCTTTACGTATTCAAAATACCATGATAAATAATATTGTGATCGATTATCAAACACTCGTAAAAGCAGAAGAAAGAAAATTCTTTTTAGGAGAAGGTTCGCTATTTTTAATAATATCGAGAGAGCAAAAATTAATTGATGCGCAATTAAAAGAAATTGCACTTACTACCAAACAGCTGCAAGCAGCAGCCGACCTGTTTAATACACTTGGTACTTCTGGGTTGGAAGTAAACTAAATGCAACTAAAAAAAATCCGCTTTCAGCAAGCTGAAAGCGGATTGTATCTATTTAGCAATAGAATTAAATTAAGCTAAAGAAACTCTTTTAAATCCTACAACTTCAACATTTTGATCTGCTACATACTGGGCAACACTCTTTTTGTCGTCCATGATATAGTTCTGGTCTAAGAGACACTGTTCTTGATCTAAGGTTGTATTGTCGCTAATAAAACGCTCCATTTTTCCTGGAAGAATTCTATCCCAGATCTGTTCTGGTTTCCCTTCAGCTTTCAATTCAGCTTTTGCAGCTTCTTCAGCCTTTGCAAGAACATCATCCGTTAACTGGGCTCTTGAGATATATTGAGGAACATTTTTAAGGGTTTTTCCTAAACGTCCTAATTCGATATTATCTTTTTCAATTACTGCAATACGAGCTTCAGTTTCATTCGCAACATATTCAGAAGAGAAATCTTTATAAGACAATGTCGTTGCTCCCATAGAAGCTACTTGCATTGAAACATTCTTTCCTACTTCTTCTGCATTGTCAATTGCTTTAGAAAGACCTGTAAGTGCACCGATTTTATTTCCGTGAATATATGAACCTACAAAGGGAGCTTCTAAGGTTTCAAAACCACCAATTTCAATCTTCTCACCAATCACGCCTGTTTGTTCGATTAGTTTTTCTTCAACAGTCATTCCATCAAAATCTGCAGCCAATAATTCTTCTTTAGAATTGACATTAATTGCAATGTCTGCAATTTTTTGCGCCATTTCTTTATACGAATCGTTCTTTGCAACGAAATCTGTCTCACAGTTAAGTGAAACTAATACTCCTCTTGTACTATCGTCATTTAATTTTGCAACAACAGCTCCTTCACTAGAATCTCTGTCGGCTCTTTTTTCTGCAATTTTTTGTCCTTTTTTTCTAAGGATTTCGATTGCTTTATCCATATTACCTTCTGCTTCAACAAGGGCCTTTTTACAGTCCATCATTCCTGCTCCGGTTTTTTTACGTAAATTATTTACTTCTGCGGCAGTTACTTTTACCATCACTTATACATTTTATTTTAATTGCGGCTGGCAAGCCAACCGCATTCCTATTAGTATTTAATTTCTTGAATTGTACGATTTAGTTTACTTTAAACAGTACATTAATTAAAAAGAGACTACTCTTCTTCCTTCTTAGCATCAGATGAAGCTGCTGCAGCTCTCTTACGAGGTGCTTTTTTTGCAGAAGCATCTTTCTTCCCAGAGTCTTTCTTCTTTGCTTTTGGAGCATCATCGCTACCCTCTTTTCCTGATTTTCTTTCCTGAAGTCCTTCAATTACAGCTTCAGAAACTGAAGACATAATTTTTTCGATTGACTTAGAAGCATCATCATTTGAAGGGATCACATAGTCAATCTCTCTTGGATCACTATTCGTGTCTACCATTGCAAAAATTGGAATGTTTAGCTTTTGAGCTTCAGCAACTGCAATATGCTCTCGTGTAGTATCAACGATAAACAAAGCACCAGGCAGTCTACTCATTTCACTGATAGATCCTAGGTTCTTTTCCAGTTTCGCACGAAGACGATCCACTTGTAAACGTTCTTTCTTAGAAAGTGTATTAAAAGTTCCATCTTGCTTCATACGGTCGATAGAAGCCATTTTTTTAACCGCTTTTCTAATGGTTACAAAGTTGGTAAGCATTCCACCAGGCCATCTTTCTGTAATGTAGGGCATGTTGGCATTACCTGCTTTTTCTGCAACTATTTCTTTTGCTTGTTTTTTAGTAGCAACGAAAAGGATTTTTCGTCCACTCGCTGCAATTTTCTTAAGAGCCTCGTTAGCCTCTGCAAGTTTTGCAGTCGTTTTATAAAGATTGATAATGTGGATTCCATTTCGCTCCATATATATATATGGGGCCATGTTTGGATTCCATTTTCTGGTCAAGTGACCAAAGTGTACACCTGCGTCAAGTAATTCCTTAACTTCTGTGTTTGTTGAATTTGCCATTTTGTTTTTAGTTTACGTTCTGTAAAAAAGGATAGCAATCTGCTCGAGTTACGAGTATGATTTAGATGCTAAACTAATTGTCCCGCCCGGCAGAGCGGGACTAACAGCTTATTAATAATTGTATTTATATGAACTTTTATTTCAGAAATTATTTCTGAAAAATTTTTCAATGAGATTCCTCGCTGTAGCTCGGAATGACAATTGAATATTAACGTTTCGAGAATTGGAATTTCTTACGAGCTTTCTTCTGACCGAATTTCTTACGTTCTACCATTCTTGGGTCTCTGGTAAGTAATCCTTCAGGCTTCAAAATACCTCTGTTCTCATCGTTTAATGTACACATCGCACGAGATAATCCTAAACGGATAGCCTCTGCCTGACCTGTAACTCCACCTCCAAATACATTTACAGAAATATCAAACGTTTTCTCGTTGTCTGTAAGCATCAAAGGCTGCTTTACTTTATACTGTAAAGTAGAAGTGGTGAAATAGTTTTCCAAATCACGCTTATTGATGGTGATTTTTCCTTTTCCTTCTTTAAGATAAACACGCGCAACAGCGGTTTTTCTTCGTCCAATTTTGTGAATAGTCTCCATTATTTAGTTGCGGTATTAAGGTTAATACTTTTAGGTTTTTGAGCTTCCTGACCGTGATTTGCATCAGCATACACTTTTAGGTTTCTAAAAAGTTCTGCTCCTAATTTATTTTTAGGTAACATTCCTTTTACGGCTTTTTCAATCACCCTTGCTGGATTCTTTCCTTTTAATTCTGTGGCAGTTAAACTACGTTGTCCACCAGGATATCCTGTGTGTCTAATGTAGGTTTTGTCTTCCCACTTGTTTCCTGTTAATTGGACGTTCGCTGCGTTAATGATAATCACGTTGTCTCCACAATCTACATGAGGTGTAAAGCTTGGCTTGTGTTTACCGCGAAGTAACTTTGCTACTTCACTCGCAAGACGACCCAATGAGTGCCCGTCCGCATCTACTAATAACCACTCTTTTGTAACGGTAGCTTTATTAGCAGATACTGTTTTGTAACTTAATGTATCCATTATAGTTTTTTGTCTAATTGTTATTAAATAAGTTTCTTCCCTATTTTAGGGACGGCAAAAGTACTATTATTTATTTGATAGACAAGGGGTGTAGAATAAATTTTTATTGATTCTAAAAGCAGATTTTATTCTTTTACAAGTTTCTTTCTAACTATTTTAGTTTCAGAAGTTATTTAAAGAACAGTTGACGTTATATTACCTTCTTTTTGTTACTCCACCGTTACCACTAAATCACCTTTCATGACCATCGTACCAGGTTTCAACGAAAGTGTTTTTATTTTTCCACCTGCATTCGCCGTTACCGTGCTTTCCATTTTCATCGCTTCAATAATGTACAACGGATCGTTCTTCGCTATTTCTTGACCTTTCTTAACCAACACCTTATAGAGCATTCCCTGTAAGGGTGCACCGTATTGATTATCATCTCCAGGATCTGCCTGCATATGCACTTCCTTCTCAACTTTAATCGAAGTATCTTTAATTTCTACAAAACGGTTCTCACCATTAACACTAAAGAAAACCAATCTGTATCCTTCATCATTCGGAATTCCAACAGACAACAACTTAACAATAATTGTCTTTCCCGGTTGCAATTCAATCATAATTTCTTCCCGCAATTTCATTCCGTAGAAAAAATTTTCAGTAGGTAAAATAGCGATATTTCCATATAATTTATATTTCTCGTGGGCCTCTTCAAACACACGCGGATATAAACTATAACTCAGGAAATCCTCAAATTCAATTTCCCGTGAAAAGCCTTTTTGGTATTTCTTTCTGAAAGCTTTAAACTCCGCATCAAAATCAATTGGCACTAAATGTGCATTGGGTCTGTCCGTGTATGGTTTCGCATTTTTTAAAATAATTTTCTGAAGCTTCTTCGGGAATCCTCCCAAAGGCTGACCCAGATCTCCTTTAAAGAAATTGATTACCGACTCTGGAAATGAAACCGTTTCTCCTCGTTCTATGACATCGGCTGGAGTGAGATCATTGGTCACCATAAAAATCGCCATATCGCCCACAACCTTCGAACTTGGGGTTACTTTTACTAAATTTCCAAACATCGTATTGACCGCTTCATACATTTTTTTTACCTCATCAAAACGATCGCCTAACCCTAAGGCTTCAGATTGCGGACGTAAATTCGAATACTGTCCTCCCGGAATTTCATGATCATAGACCTCGGCTGTTCCGGCTTTTAAGCCACTTTCAAACGGATAATACTTTTCTCGAACATCTTCCCAATAATTTGAAAACTCGTTGAGCTTTTTCATATCAAATTCATGATGCCGCGGTTGCTGTTTCATCATCTCAACCACACTGTTAAAGTTAGGTTGTGACGTAAGTCCGGATAGACCTCCTAAGGCGACATCCACTACATCTACTCCTGCTTCGATCGCTTTTAGATAGGTGGCCGACTGGATAGAAGAGGTGTCGTGGGTATGTAGATGTAAAGGCAGCTTAACAGCATCTTTTAAAGCACCTATGAGTTCGGTAGCTGCATAGGGTTTCAAGAGTCCCGCCATATCTTTGATACAAATAATATGCGCACCGGCATTTTCTAAATCCTTTGCAAGTTGTGTATAATATTGTAACGTGTATTTTGTTTCTGAAGGGTCTAAAATATCGCCTGTATAGCTTATTGCAGCTTCGGCAAGACCTTCCGTTTTTGTACGTACATATTCAATACTTGGTGCCATGGCTTTCACCCAGTTTAAGGAATCAAATATTCTAAAAACATCTATTCCATTGTCCCAAGACGTTTCGATAAATTTTTCGATAAGATTGTCAGGGTACGCTTTATACCCTACTCCGTTAGAACCTCTTAGCAACATCTGAAACAACACATTGGGCATCAGTTTGCGAAGTTCTCTTAAGCGTGTCCACGGACTTTCATTTAAAAACCGCATACAGACATCGAACGTAGCGCCACCCCACATTTCGACACTAAAAATATTCGGGTGATTTTTCGCATAACTTTCAGCCACAGCCAGCATATCATAACTGCGCATACGCGTAGCCAATAAAGACTGGTGCGCGTCCCGAATCGTCGTATCAGTATAGTGTATCTTTTTTTCGTTTTTAAGCCATGCTGAAAATGTATCGGGTCCTAATTCGGTTAAGAGATCTTTTGTTCCCTTCGGAAAGGGTCCCAAAGCATTGAAACTTGGAATTTGTGGTACCCGAAACTTCTTCGATTCATCCACAAACTTTACATCAGGATTACCGTTTACAATTACTTCTCCCAAATAACGTGTAATCTTTGAAGTTCGATCCTGAGATACAGGAATTTCGAAAAGAGAAGGTGTATTGGCAATAAAATTAACCGAAGCTTTTCCTTCTTTAAATTCCTCATGCTGAATCACATTCTGAAGAAAATGAATATTCGTTTTTACACCACGAATCCTAAACTCCTTCAATGCCCGAGCCATTTTACGAACAGCACCATCTAATGTCCTTCCGTGGGCCGAAACCTTAACCAGCATACTGTCAAAAAACGGACTTACACTATACGACTGATAAATACTTCCCGCATCCAAGCGAATGCCCATTCCGGCAGCAGAACGATAGGTGGTGATTGTTCCGTAGTCGGGTGTAAAATTATTAGCAGGATCTTCGGTAGTTAATCGGCATTGTAAGGCAAAGCCATAGGTCTGTAGTGAACTTTGATCATAAATTTTGATCTGTTTGTCATCTAGTTTGTATCCCCCTGCAACAAAGATCTGTGTTTTTATGAGGTCAATTCCTGTGACCATTTCGGTAACTGTGTGTTCTACTTGGATGCGCGGATTTACTTCAATAAAGAAAACAGTATCTTCTTTATCAACTAGAAACTCTACAGTTCCTACATTGTTATAATTAACTTCCTGAGCGATGGAAACTGCATATTTATAAAGGGATTCTTTTACTTTTTGGGATACATTAAACGACGGTGCCACTTCAACTACTTTCTGGTGACGACGTTGTACGGAGCAATCGCGTTCATATAAATGTCGAATGTTTCCGTGGTTATCTGCCACAATCTGAACTTCTAGATGCTTCGGGTCTTCCACATATTTCTCCAGAAACATCGTGTCATCACCAAATGCATTGAGCGACTCACTTCGCGCTGAGTCAAAGTTGTTTTTAAGTTCCTCATCATTTCGTACAATACGCATGCCTCTTCCACCTCCGCCAGAAGCCGCTTTAAGCATAAGAGGATAGCCAATAGTTGATGCTTCAGAAAGTGCAATCTTTAAAGAGGTGAGTTTTTTAGTGTTGCTTTCAATAATAGGCACGTTGCACTTTTTTGCAATGTTCTTTGCCATGATCTTATCTCCTAAAGCATCCATGACACTAGGATCGGGTCCTATAAAGATGATCCCATTAGCAGCACATTTTCTGGCAAATTCAGAATTTTCAGAAAGAAAACCATACCCTGGATGGATGGCATCTACATTCTTGGATTTTGCTAAAGCGATAATCGCATCGCCGTCCAAATAAGGTTTTAACGGTTGATCATTCAGGCCAATTTGATACGCTTCGTCTGCTTTGTAGCGGTGTTGTGAGTAGCGATCTTCATAGGAATATATGGCTACTGTCTTTAAATTAATCTCTGTACATGCTCTAAATACACGTATGGCGATTTCACTTCGGTTGGCTACAAGTATCTTTTTTATTTTCATGACAGTAGATAATTAAACGTTGAAAATGCTAAGATACATATTTACTATGCATGCATAGTAAATTTCATTCTAATTTTTTTAGAAGTTATGAACCAATAATATACGGATTCTCATTTTTATAATTCCGAACGATAAAATCAAGGGCACTTTGTAAGATCTCCCCCATATTTTTCGATTTTTTAAATCGAATGTCTCCTGTAAGCTTGAAAAGCGACTTTTGTAGCTGTTTAATTTTTTCTTCCGAAGAAATGACATCGGCTCGCATGCAATCCATCAATTCTTTTAATCGCTCATTTTCACTATTAGCACGCTTGGCCAGCAACGAACGTTCTTCTCTCTTGTATTGCTCAATGGACTCTTCCTGAAGCAAGTCTAAAGTCATTTTAACCAGCTTATTATTTTCTTTTAGAAATTGTGGCAGATACACTTTCAAATTCCCCTCGTAACTCTGCTGATCAAAATCTATGGCGCGAATGCGATATTGAATTCGGTCAAAATCATTGGTCAACACCATTACATAATTATAGGCACGCATATCGCCTAATAACCTAACAAAGCATCTTTCGTTAAACTTTACAAACTCTTTGGCGATTTCCTTTTTATCCTGTTCGGAGCAGTGATCGAGAAAATGCTCAATAAAATCATCTCCAGGAATACCTGAAATATGTTCTTCAATCAAAGAGTTGCCATGCACTAAAAAGTTGATGTGATTGGGTGACAACATATGCTCCAATTCTAGTCCGTAGATACGAGAAGCATCTGCTTTTTTAATATAGAGAAAAATATAGTTATCATTTAAAATATTCCGAACCTTTACTCGAAATGGCTTCGTGTTCCCAAAGGTGCAAAAGTCAATACTATCGATATTAAGGTAGGGTAACAATGAATCACTTCCATCACTGTGAAGGATCGAATACATGCGCTTTAAACTGAATTCTATTTCGTCCCGCTCACTTTCGGTATAATAGACTCGTATCCACAAAGTGTCTTTTCCATTGGAGTCATAAATAGTTACTGATCCCTGAAACCGCAGCAAATCATCATAATAAATAGGAATTTTTATGTTGCGACCATGCTTTGTAAGATATTCTGAAAGTTGTTCAGAAATAGCATAAGCAGGTTTCTTTTTGGAGATTAGTTTTTTCAAGAGAATTAAATATTTTATGCATTAACTTTTCTGAATACTGCTTACTGGCTACTTTCTCAATGCGCTTCTAGCCAGTTGTCTCCAACCCCTATTTCTACGTCCAGTGGCACACTCAATGTATAGGCATTTTCCATTTCAGATTTTATGAGAGCTGTTACCTTTTCTAGTTCCTCTTTTGGCACATCAAAGACCAGTTCATCATGCACCTGAAGCAGCATCTTAGTTTTAAAACCTTCTGAAGCAAGCCTTTTATGAATGTTAATCATCGCAATCTTTATAATGTCTGCCGCACTTCCCTGTATAGGCGCATTGACAGCATTCCGTTCGGCTGCACCACGAACAACAGCGTTTCTCGAATTAATATCCTTTAAATACCGACGCCTGCCCATGACAGTTTCTACATATTCATTATCACGTGCAAAATCTACTAACTCGCTCATATAATTACGAAGTTTAGGATAGGTTTTATAATAGGTGTCGATCAACTCTTTCGATTCGAAACGAGAGAGGTCGGTTTGATTGCTTAATCCAAATGCTGAAACCCCATAAATAATTCCAAAATTTACCGTTTTTGCATTGCTTCGCTGCTCTCTGGTTACTTCTGAAAGTGGAACGTTAAAAACTTTGGCCGCTGTGGAGGCATGAATATCTTCATTATTTTTAAAGGCTTCAATCATCGTATCTTCTTCGCTTAAGGCAGCAATAATTCGTAATTCTATCTGTGAGTAATCTGCTGCCAACAACACGTGATCTTTATCGCGCGGGATGAAGGCCTTACGGACTTCACGACCGCGCTCGGTACGGATGGGAATATTTTGGAGGTTCGGATTGTTACTACTCAGTCGGCCAGTGGCCGCCACCGTTTGCATATAATCGGTATGCACTCTTTGAGTCGATGGCTCCACCTGTTCTGGTAATGCATCTACATAGGTGCTTTTTAGTTTGGCGAGTCCGCGATATTCGAGAACGTCCTTGATAATTTTATGATCTTTGGCCAAATAAGAAAGTACATCTTCTGCGGTAGAATATTGACCGGTTTTTGTCTTTTTAGGTTTATCGACCAGCTGTAGCTTTCCGAAGAGAATCTCACCTAATTGTTTTGGCGATGCAATATTGAATTCTTCTCCAGCTTCTTTATAAATACTCTTTTCGAGTGCTGCGATGTCTTCTTCTAATTCTGCTGAAAGTTTTTTCAAGAAATCTTCATCTAGATTAATTCCTTCTAGTTCCATATCGGCTAACACTCTGAGCAACGGAATTTCAATCTCATCAAATAATTTCTGAGTATTTGCTTCGCCCAGTTCCTTTTCAAAATGTTCCTTTAACTGAAGGGTAATATCGGCATCTTCCACAGCATATTCGGTTTGCGCTTCCACAGGAACATCTCGCATTGACTTCTGATTTTTTCCTTTTTTACCGATCAATTCTGTAATTGAAACTGGCGTATAATTTAAATAAGTTTCTGAAAGTACGTCCATATTATGGCGCATATCGGCATTGATCAAGTAGTGTGCTAACATAGTATCAAACAATTTTCCTTTTACAGTAACATTGTATTTCTGAAGTACCTTGATATCGTACTTTAAATTCTGACCAATTTTTTCATTTTCTGAAGCTTCAAAAAATGGCCGAAGTTGTTCTATAATTACCTGTGCTTCTTCTTTATTTTCAGGAAAAGGAAGATAAAATCCTTTGGTAGGTTCCCACGAAAAAGCAATTCCGACCAGTTCTGCCGTCAACGGATTCAAACCTGTAGTTTCCGTATCAAAGCACACCGATGTTTGTTTCATCAAATTCTGAATAAAAAGCTTGGTTCCCATTCCGGGCTGGATTGTCTGATAAAAATGTGGAGTGTCTTTAATGGTCTTTCTGGACGAAAATACCTCACTAGCCGCAGAGGGTTCGTTATCACCACCAAAAAGTGAAAACTGACCTTGTCCAGCAGTTTTGGTTGCTTTTTGAGTGGATGGTTTATCAGTTGCACCATCTTTTTTAGAATCGGTTTCATTCTGCTGGTGATTGGTCCCTGGCGCTGCCATAGCTTCTACCGAAAAAGCTTTGACAAAATTATCGGTAAGTCGTCTAAATTCCAGTTCTTCAAAAATTTTGGTCACTTCGGTTACATCGGGTTCAGACATTTCAAAATCCTCTTCATGAAATTCTACAGGCACATCGAGCATAATGGTTGCCAGTTGTTTTGACAACAATCCCAATTCGGCATTTTCGATGACTTTTTCTTTCATCTTCCCCTTCAACTTATCGGTATTGGCAAGCAACCCTTCCATAGAACCAAACTGCTTGATAAATTTTTTGGCCGTTTTATCACCTACACCTGGTAATCCTGGAATGTTATCACTGGCATCACCCATCATCCCAAGGTAATCGATCACCTGATCTGGTGTCTCCACTTCAAACTTTTTTTGAACTTCTGGAATTCCCCAGGTCTCATACCCTCCTCCAAATACAGGTCTGTACATAAAAATGTTTTCAGAAACCAGTTGCGCAAAATCCTTATCGGGAGTCACCATAAAAGTGGTGTATCCTTCTTTCTCTGCTTTTTTTGCCAACGTTCCAATTACATCGTCTGCTTCAAAACCCTCTTTCACCATGATTGGAATATGCATGGCTTCAAGGATCTTACAGATATATGGAATAGCGATTAGAATTCCGTTGGGAGTTTCATCTCGATTGGCTTTATAGTCCTCGAACATATCGTTACGCGCAACACTTCCGCCTTTATCGAAACATACTGCCAGATGATCTGGGCGTTCTCGCTTGATCACATCCAGAAAGCTATTCATAAATCCCATAATAGCTGAGGTATCCATTCCTTTACTATTGATTCGAGGATTTTTAATAAGGGCATAATACCCTCGGAAAATTAAAGCATAGGCATCAACTAGAAAAAGGCGTTTTTTTGGTTCTGGCATTTTAGAATAGTTTTTGTCAGCCTTAGCCTGTCGAAGGTCAAATTAGAAAATAAAGAGGCTTCGACAGGCGCAACATGACATTAATTGTATGTTTTTCAAATGTAAAAAGAACCGTTCAGAAAAAAGAATATAAATTGTGTTAGTTGATGTATTTTTGAATTCTGAAATACTTTCTATGAACAACCCATTTACAATTGCCATTCACGGCGGCGCTGGCACACTTCTGAAAGGTCAAATGACGGCTGAAAAAGAGACCGCTTACAGAAAAGCACTTGAAGAAGCATTAGCTGCTGGCTATAGCATTCTTGAGTCCAACGGAAGCGCAGTAGATGCTGTTGAAACTTCGGTTAAACTATTGGAAGATTCGCCTTTGTTTAATGCCGGAAAAGGAAGTGTATTTACAGCCGAAGGCACCCACGAAATGGATGCTGCTATCATGGAAGGCAAGGAACAACAAGCAGGTGCTGTTTCCTTGATCACAGGTATTAAAAATCCGGTCTCGTTGGCTAGAGATGTGATGGAAAAAAGCGAGCATGTGTTTCTTGCAGGAGAAGGCGCCATGCGGTTTGCTAAAGAAAACAAGTATGATGTAATGTCACCCGACTATTTCTATGATGAATTGCGCTATCAACAATGGCAGGAAATAAAAGGAAGCAATACCTTTCAGTTAGATCATTCGGTTAAAAAAGATAGCAAATTTGGAACAGTTGGCGCTGTCGCTTTAGACCAAAATGGGGATTTGGCAGCAGCTACCTCAACCGGCGGCATGACCAACAAAAAATGGGGTCGCCTGGGTGACAGTCCGATGATTGGTGCTGGAAATTACGCGAATAATAAAACTTGTGCTGTAAGTTGTACAGGAAGTGGCGAATTTTTTATAAGAGGTGTTGTCGCCTATGATGTAAGTTGTTTGATGGAATACAAAGGGTTGTCTTTGGAAGAAGCTGCTTCCGAAGTGATTCAAAATCGGATTAAACTACTAGGCGGCGATGGCGGATTAATTGCCGTAGACACCAAAGGAACTATTAGCATGCCTTTTAATACTGAAGGGATGTATAGGGCCTGTCAGTCTTCCGAAGGAAAAAAAGAAATAAAAATTTATAAAGATTAGCTAATTATTTAACTACGGGAATTTGAAGCGGACTAATTTTTACTTTTTTCTTTTTAATGTTAAAACGGTCACCGCTGGCAAGAATGTGCGTTTTTAAATTTGTAAGTGACATGGGCGTCCCTTTTTCAAGAAGGTGATGATTGTTATGTTTAGCTTTTCTTGCATTAAACAAAATAACCATTCCAGATCCTAGCACTTCAAACTTTCCCTCTTTGATGATAAGTCCGGTATCCTCTGCAAGTCCTACACCAATTAACTTAGGAAATTTTGCAACAGCTTCGGCCAAACGACCAAAACGCCCCCTTCTAATAAAATGCGAGTCGATGATCAATTCTGGAATAAAGCTCATTCCCTCGCCCATTCCAACGGCTCCTTTAATAAAGGACTCCTGGCTGCTCCCTCCTGTAATCATTTCGTGACTCATACACATGGCTCCTGCACTGGTTCCTGCGATGACAAAATTTTCATTTTGATACCGTTCTGCCATGATCTTATGAAGTGTAGTTCCACCGATTGCTCGGGTAATGTTTGACTGATTTCCACCAGAAAACATCACACAATCTGCTTCCTGCATTAATTGGATATTGGTAGGAGTTTCAGATTGATCCCGATCACGAATATTGAGAACATGTAAATTTTTGCACCCTAGTTTTCCGAAGGCAGTTAGATAATTTTCACCTACCTCATCAGGAATACTAGAAGCTGTAGGGATAATTAAAATTTTTGCGTTTATACCACCACTTTCTTTTACTACTCGTGAAAGAATACCTTCTTCTATAAACTCTAAGTGGTAAATTTCTTTTGTTTCTACTCCTTTGTCTTCGTTACCTCCAATTGGGATCAAGGTGCCTTTTGCAATCATTTTGAAATATATTATTACTGGCAAAAATACAAGTTTTACTCCTAGAAAATCATATATTTAACGAATGTTCTCAACGACTCAATGTACAACTACAAAACCCACCTTATATGAAGATAAGAGAAATTAACGCCATGCGTGGCCCCAATTACTGGTCTGTTCGCCGTCACAAACTAATTGTTATGGTTCTTGATCTGGAAAAGATGGAGGAGTTTCCTTCCAACAAAATTCCAGGATTTATCGACCGGTTAAAAGCTATGTTTCCAAGCATGTATTCTCATAGGTGTAGTGTCGGGACCGAAGGTGGTTTTTTTCAACGGGTAGAAGAGGGCACTTGGATGGGTCATATTATCGAACATATTGCATTAGAAATTCAAACGTTAGCTGGTATGGATACTGGCTTCGGAAGAACCCGCGATTACGGAGAAAAAGGGGTTTATAATGTAGTTTTCAGTTATATTGAAGAAAATGTTGGTAGGTATGCTGCGGAAGCTTCTGTAAAAATATGTGAAGCTTTAATTGAAGCGAAGGACTATGATCTCGATCCTGATATTCAAAAAATGCGGGAACTTAGAGAAGCAGAACGCTTAGGCCCTAGTACAGGCAGTATTGTTGAAGAAGCCGAAAGCAGAGGGATTCCCTGGATACGTTTAAACAAATATTCGCTTTGCCAGCTAGGCTATGGCGCCAATCAGAAGAGAATCCAGGCAACCGTAACCTCTGAAACTTCATCTATTGGGGTGGAGCTTGCTTGTGATAAAGAAGATACTAAATACTTACTTGAACAGGCTGAGGTTGAAGTTCCAAGAGGTGACATTATTTCACGTGAAAGTAGCCTAAAAGATGCTTGCAGTTACGTAGGGTATCCGTGTGTGATCAAGCCTATCGATGGAAATCATGGAAGAGGGATTACCGTAGATATTAACAATTATGAGGATGCATTAGTTGCTTTTAACGCCGCTAAAGATGTTTCTAGAAGAGTCATTGTAGAAAAATATATTACCGGAGAAGATTACAGGTTATTAGTCATCAATAATGTATTGGTTGCTGGTGCAAAAAGAACACCAGCACATGTGATTGGAGACGGGAAGTCTACAGTCGAAGAATTAGTGATGGAAGTAAATAAAGATCCTCGTAGAGGTTATGGACATGAAAATGTTTTGACACAAATCACCATTAATGACCTTACCAAAACTATCATTAAAGATGCAGGGTACACTATAGAGTCGGTGCTTCCAAAAGGAGAACGCCTAATTCTAAAAGATACCGCTAATCTAAGCACTGGAGGTACTGCCGAAGATATAACCGATATTATACACCCTGCCAATGTATCGATGGCAGAACGTATTTCAAAAATAATTGATCTTGATATCTGCGGGATTGATATTATGACCAGCGATATCTCAAAACCCTTATCAGAAACAGGAGGAGCTGTTTTAGAAGTTAATGCTGGCCCAGGTTTTCGAATGCACCTAGCACCTACTTCGGGATTGCCTCGAAATGTGGCAGCTCCTGTAGTTGACAAACTGTTTCCTACGGCAGGGGATACAGGTCGAATTCCAATAGTTGCCATTACTGGAACCAATGGCAAAACTACTACCAGTAGACTCATTGCGCATATGGCAAAAATGAAAGGGTATCGAGTAGGTTATACAACTAGTGATGGGGTGTATATTCAGAATAGATTATTAATGACAGGAGATTGTACGGGACCAGCAAGTGCCGAATTCGTTTTGCGAGATCCTACCGTCAATTTTGCAGTATTAGAATGTGCGCGAGGCGGATTATTACGTGCCGGCCTTGGCTTTAAGAAATGTGATGTTGCTGTAGTGACCAATGTTGCTGCAGATCATTTAGGATTAAAAGGAATTCACACCATAGAACAGTTGGCTAGAGTTAAAGGGGTTATCCCTGAAACTGTATTGCCAGACGGCTATGCGATTTTAAATGCAGACGATGATCTGGTCTATGAAATGCGTCGTAGTGTTAATTGTAACCTTGCTCTTTTTTCAATGGATGAAAATAATCCGAGAGTTAGAGCTTTGCAACGTAAAGGAGGGATTACCGCTGTATATGAAAATGGATATGTTACAATATGTAAGGGAGAATGGAAAATGAGAGTCATGAAAGCAGAGAATATTCCGTTAACCTACGATGGGAAAGCAGACTTTATGATTCAGAATGTGTTAGCCGCTGTTTTAGCAGCACAAGTTCAAGGTATCCGCATAGAAGATATGAAAGTTGCTTTGGAAACCTTTATACCTTCCGCAGCGCAAACGCCAGGAAGATTAAATCTGTTTAAGTTTGAGAACTTTCAAATTCTATTAGATTATGCGCACAATCCTGCAGGTATGCGAGCGTTACAACGATTTACAAACAATCTGGAAGCTACTCACAAGGTGTGTATTATTGCCGGAATTGGCGATAGAAGAGTTGAGGATAATAATTTAATTGGAAGTATTGCTGCAGAGATGAGTGATGAAATAATCATCCGCCAAGACAAGCAATTACGAGGCAAAACAGAAGAAGAGCTTATTAAAATGCTAAATGATGGTATTAAAATGAAGGATCCAAAGATCAAAACGACAATCATTCCTTCAGAAAAAGAGGCTATTACGCATGCCGTCAATAATGCAAAAAAAGGTTCTTTGATCATTTTATGCAGCGATGTGGTTCCAGATGCATTAGATTTGGTTCAGAAATTTAAGGCACAAGAAGCAAGTGGTGAAAAGATTTTTGCGCAGTAGTTTTTACAAAAAAAGACCGCCCTCTTCAAAGGCGGTCTTTTAGATTCTCAAAGATTTGGGATAGTTGAGAATCTTATTTTTCTTCTAATAGAATTTCTTGTGAGATTAAATTGCCTGAATTTTCTAACACAGTAATACGTTTCTCTAAGTTCTGGTATAAAGAAAGTGTTTGTTTTAATTCTTTATTTTCCGATTCTAATTTTTTTACTTTTTCAATAAGTTCTTTCATTCCTGCGGTGAGTAATGGTGTGATACGACCATAAGCAACTGTCATAGGTTCTTTTTCAACATCACCATTTGGGTCTCCAGACACAATTTGCGGTACTATTTTCTGAACTTCTTGTGCTAAAAATCCAAACTCTTTGACACCAAGATTAGCTTTATATTCATACCATAAAGGATTTAAATCAGAAATTTTTCCTAATGCATTAGTTTCTTGGGCGAAGTTTGTTTTGAGTCGTTTGTCTGAAGTGGTCTGATAGTTAACTCCAGTTCCTGCGACAGTGCCTTCGATGCGACCAGCCAATGTGGTACTACTTCTATAAAATGCGATATAATGATTATCTTCAAATGCTCTAGAGGCTCTTAAACGAATACTAACTCCATCTGTACCCGTTCCTGATGTAGAAGTGTTTGTGAAATTAGCAATAAAGCCCGAATGGTCAGACCCCTGTACGTCGAGCGTTTCATTTGGAAACGATGTCCCTACACCAAATGCTCCTGTATTTACATATGAATCTCCTGTAGCATCAAATTTGACCGAAACTACATTTGAAGCATTTATAATATCTAAAACACCATCATTGGTATCCGTGTATAAATTTAACTTAGTAAACGGGTTTGAAAGTCCGTTTCGAATACTTAGCATCCCGCCAATATTTGTGTTTCCTGAATCATCTATTTGGAACATAGAGCTCCCATCATCTTGTACAGTAAAATCTCCTGTACCTGAAAGATCAAGTATAAAATTGAAATTATCCTGATCTAAGGTCGTATTCTGTAGCAATGTACCTCCTAGTCTCACATTACCTGAGTTTTTGGTAAGTCCATTGCTCGCTGTTATTGTTCCACCCGATGCGGCCCATTGAGTGGTTCCGTCTCCATTACTTGTTAAAACACTAGTAGCTGTTCCTCGATTTGTAGGAAGTGCATAACCCGTACTCGCCATGGCTGGATTACCAATTTGCAACTCTCCATTGGCACGCAAAACATTTCCTGTCGAAGTATTATCTGCTCCAAACTCACCATAAATTAAAGCGTTGTCTGAATTAGCATTGGTATTATCTACTATCAATATATTGTTTCCGGTAGTACCGCTACCCGCTTCAGAACCAACAAATACATTTCCACTACCTGTACTCGTATTTCCAGCTCTATATCCAATAGCTACATTATCATTTCCTGTCGTATTTGCGTTTAATGTTTCTAACCCTAAAGCAACATTTCGAGCACCTGTACCATTTGAATATAATGCTCGGTATCCAAATGCTGTATTGCTGGCTCCTGTATTACTGAATAACGACTGAGTTCCTACAGAAGTATTATAGGCAGATAACACATTTGTTCTCAATGCGCCATTTCCTATTGCGATATTATCAAATCCACTTTGATTTGCCAACATAGCCTGATAGCCCAATGCTGTATTATTATTTCCACTTACATTGGCATTGAGACTACTAAGACCAACTGCTGTATTTTGACTGCCACCAACATTAGAATTAAGTGAACCATAGCCAGCTGCTGTATTATTTTGACCTGTCGTATTATTTTGTAATACCTGGAACCCTACTCCCACATTTTTGTTGTCTGAACTATCATCGGCTGCGCCAGCATTTATCCCCAAAAACACTGAAGAACCATTTTGACTTCCATCATTATCACTTTTACCATCTGCTAAATCATCGATCTTTTCAACTCCAGTAGCTGGAGTGGTAAAAGTTAATTGCCCTGTACCATTTGTCATTAATATTTGATTCGCGGTCCCATCTACGACAGGAAATTTATAGCCTGTTAGTATAGGGTTTCCAATCTGAAATTCTCCGTTGGCGCGTAGCATATTTCCAGTAGTGGTAGCATCGGTTCCAAATTCACCATAAATAAGAGCGTTGTCTGGACCTGCGTTGGTATTTTCAATAAATAATCTGTTATTCGCAATCGTTGAACCACTACCTGCCATGTGACCAATAAAAATATTATTATCTCCTCCCGTAGTTTCCCCTGCACTTAAGCCAATAGCTGTGTTATTGGAACCATTAAATGAAAATAATGATTGGGTACCTACCGCAACATTATTCGCTCCCGAACTAACATACATTGCGTTAGCACCTATCGCTGTATTATTATTGTTCGTCCCATTCCCATTTAATGTTCGCATGCCAATTGCAGTATTTGAACTTCCCGAAGTATTCCCAGATAAGGACAAGTATCCCATCGCAGTATTACTTGAACCATCAACATTACTCCTTAAACTTCCCCATCCGATTGCATTGTTTAAATTTCCTGTAGTATTTGCCAACATGCTCTCATATCCTATACCCACATTACTATTATTAGAGCTATCGTCTGCCGCACCTGCGTTGACTCCTAAGAATATGGAAGAACCGTCCTCTGAGCCATCACTATCACTTTTTCCGTCTGAGAGATCGTCAATTTTTTCTACTCCAGCTGCTAGCGTACTAAATGAAAGCTGCCCAGCTCCATCGGTTGTTATAACTTGACCTGCAGTTCCATCAATACTAGGCATAATATATCTGTTTAATACACCATCGGTGCCAAAAGAGACTCTTCCAATAAAAAACCCTGCAAAGCTATTCGTTTTTCGTACATCACTATATACACCATAATGAGTTCCTCCTGCCGTACTGCCAATATTGTTGTAACTACCATATTTCGTTCCAGTACCTAGTCCACTCATTAGGTTGAAATTACCGTATACGGCGCCTGTTCCAGCACCACTAATGGTATTATATGATCCGTAAACACTATTAACACCTGCACCTCCTCCACTAAAAAAATACCCATAGAGTCTGCTGTCTGCTGTTGATAGTTCTTGAATATATGACCCATAAACATTACCAAGGTAATTTGAAGGGCCATTAATGGAAATATGCAGACCTCGTACACTTGACCCTGCATCTGTTGAACTTCCATTCATTGTAACAGAAAGACCTGAAGGTCTAGCCCCAGTTCCAGTAAAATCAACATCATGCGAGATATTAATTCCATCCACATTGTCAATATTTGTGACAGAAGTACCACTTAAATTCATTTCCACACCATTTTGAGTATCTCCCGCATTTACAATTATTGCAGATCCGTCTCCATCCATATTACCATCTATTTGAAGAGTAGCTTGAGGATTATTTCTATTAATGCCTATACGGTCCTCACTGCCATCTACAAATAACATATGGGTTTCATTGCCACTTTCAACTCTAAAATCGCTTTGTGTACTATCTTCATTAAAAGCTATTTCCTGACTGGCATGCTGAATATCTATATAGTTTCTTCCGCCAGCATCTAATTGAATTCTATCTGGTGTAAATTGCACAAACGTATCTGTATCTGCATCATGTACAATACTTTCAGCTGCGATTATATTGTTTTCAACTCTAAGTCCTCCATTACCTTGAATTTCAACCGCACCATTATCGGCAGTAATAACACGACCCAAACCAGCACCTCCAAAATCATAAGCTTCATCTAAAGTACCTCCCCCAGCTCCTGAAACAGCTACCCAGCTCATAACATCATTATTCCAATAATAAAATCCTTTGGCAGGTGTTCCATTTCCTGTAGCAAAAACCATCATACCATCCTGATCTGCAGTAGGTGATGTGGTTGGAAAATCATCCATACGAGGAATTAGAATTCCATCGGTATTAGAAGGAGTAACTGTACTTGTGGCACTGATATCCAATGTGGATTTAGGGTCTATATTCCCTATTCCAACTTGGGCTATCAAAGGAATGCTCATAAATATAAGGAGCAAAAAAAGTGTTATTTTTTTCATGGTATGATGTTTTAAAATAGCACACCAAAGTAAAGTAGGCAATTCAGGTAGTAAGAGTTGGAGGAGTCAAAAATAAATGATGAAGGTTTCAATACCCTCTATGAATTCATAGATTTTTTAAAAATACAGAATTAATCTAAAATAGAAAAGCCACCACAGTTGTGATGACTTTTCGCCCCAAATTTGATTAACACCCTAGGGTATTAACCTACTTATGTCTAACAAAACTATAAAAATTTTGGTACATATATGTACTTTTTTTAAATTATATAAAAAACTTGTTCAATTTTAAAAAGAATGTAACCTGCTGATTTTTTGTTTTTTATACCCATAAAAGAGAATATATCCGTAACAGCCTATTAGAAGAAAAAGTGCTGTTTTAAAGCCAATTGTATCTGTTAAAAGTCCGTATAGTGGCGGAATAATTGCACCACCCACAATGGCCATACAAAGTAAACCAGACGCTTGAGGTTTTAAATCTCCCAAACCTTCTATCGTAAGAGTGAAAATAGTAGGAAACATAATTGAATTAAATAACCCTACAGCCAGTATTGTCCACATCGCTAGTAATCCTGTAGTATTCATTGATATTACTAGCATCACAATCGCCAGAAAAGCGAATGCTGCAAGTACCTTTCCTGGTCTTATAATTTTCGTGAGATATGAACCTATAAATCGCCCTACCATGGCTCCACTCCAGTAAAAAACAACAAAAGCTCCCACTATGGCCTTAGCGTCTATACTAGCTAGATCTTTAGAGAGAATTCTAGATGCTAGTCTATTCATCGTGTTATTTTCAATGATAACCTGAGCGAGATTCATATTCAAAAAGTAATTGACTAAATAGCTTCCTATTGCTACTTCGGCACCTACATACAGAAAAATACCGATCACACCCATCATAACGTAGTTGTTTTTTAATAGTTTCCCATACCCTCCTTTTGGAGTTTTTTGTAATATCTTCGGAAGCTTTATAAATACAAATAGCAATGCGAGTACACCTATACACCCTGCCAGAAATAAAAATGGTTGTTGGACTGCCCCCGCTTCACCTATATAATAGTTTTGTTGTTCGGCTTCGGTCATTACCGAAATAGTTTCCGAAGACTGTATTTTATCGCTCAACAAATACGTTGCTCCTACAATAGGGGCAATTGCCGTTCCCAAGGAGTTAAAAGCCTGTGAAAGATTGAGCCTGCTTGAGGCTCCAGCTTCAGATCCTAGAACTGCCACATACGGATTTGCAGCCACCTGCAAAATTGTAATCCCAGCTGCCAGCGTAAAATATCCCAGTAAAAAAACACCAAAAATTCTTTCCGAAGCTGCTGGATAAAACAATAAACAACCTATTGCCATCACTGCAAGTCCTAATACAACTCCTTTTTGATAGCCAATCTTTGATAACAGCCAACCTGCTGGAACCGAAAAAACAAAATAGGCTGCAAAAAAAGCAAACTGAACCAACCCTGCCTGAAAATAAGAAAGTTCAAAAACATCTTTCAATCTCGGAATCAAACTGTCGACCAATACAGTAATAAATCCCCAGAGAAAAAACAGTACCGTGACAATTATAAAAGCCGAACGATAATTTTTTGTGGCATTCATAGCTTACTCTGTTTGGCTTTTATGATAAAAATCTACTGCAATATTTTCGTTTTTGTCATTCTGATATTTCATCATTGCAAATCCCTCATGAATACAATATGCACCAGTTTCGCCAGCTTTATTTATAGCAATATACGCCGCTTGAAAGTCTTTGTATCGATCATTTTTCTTCACAATTCGATGCACTGCTTCTTCACAAGCTTGCTGTGGTGACATCCCATTACGCATTAGTTCTACAATTAAAAAACTGCCTACTGTCTTAAGGATTTCCTCTCCCATTCCTGTGGCAACTGCCCCTCCAACTTCATTATCTACAAACAATCCGCTACCAATAATCGGACTATCACCCACACGGCCTTTCATTTTGTAAGACAAGCCCGAGGTACTGCAAGCCCCTGCAATATCACCCTCTTTATCGAGACAAAGCATCCCGATCGTGTCATGATTTTCGATGTTAATAATGGGTTTATATTCTGAACTTTTAAGCCATTCTTGCCACGCTTTATTACTTTCTTCGGTTAGGAGGTCTTCTCTTTTAAAGCCTTGAGTATACCCAAATTCCTCGGCTCCCTCGCCTGCAAGAATTACATGCGGTGTTTCTTCCATTACTTTTCGAGCCAAGGCCGCTACATGTGTAATCGTAGACACATACAAAACAGAACCACAATCGCCATTGGGAGACATAACACAGGCATCTAACGTAACATTTCCTTCTCGGTCTGGCGCCCCACCTTTACCAACTGTCGTATTTTTTAAATTATCTTCCTCAACTTGCACCCCTTCAATAGCAGCATCTAAAGCAGATTTACCTGCTTTTAAAGCAGCTCCTGCGACTCTATTTGCTTCGGAAAAACCCCAGGTACAAATTGCAATGGGAGTTGGTTTTGTAGAGTTCTTTTTTTCTGAAAGTGCTTCCATAGATTTTTTTTCTGAAGATATGGTTTCATTACAACTTACCATGGATGCACCCAAACCAATGCCAACGGTTCCTACAGCAGCCTTCCGAATAAATTTTCGTCGCTTCATACGTTCTTTATTTAATTTCTATCTCATCGACAAATATCCAAGCATCCCCATTGGGATAGCCCAAATGCCATTCTGGTAATTTCCCCAAGTTAGTTGCTACTATTTTTATATATTGAATGTTGGGTTTATTGATTGAAAATACCACTTTAGTAATGTTTGGAGTATCATTTTTAAGAGTTGCATTGATATTTCTTTCTCTTGATAATCTAAACTTCTTATCGGCACCCGCTACATACACCTGAACTTTTGTGGGAAAGAAAATCCAACTCCCTTGATCTTCAAGAAAATTAATGGTTACCGATTTTGCCAATTTAGGCTTGCTTCGATCCACTGTTGCAATCAGGTCTTTTCCCCAATAGCCTTGCCAAGCACCCGTTCTAAAATCCCGAGTTCCTTTGATGCCGTCAATGAGCGCATCGGGTCCTCCAGCGTTATATTCGTTTGAATAGACTGTCTCTAATGAAACACTAAGATCCTTATCAATTTTAAAAAAATTGGTTGTGAGCACCTGACTTTTTTTAGACCCTTTTTGTGCATACGTTTTTAAAGTCGTGGTTTTTGAAATTTTAAAAGGCGACGTATATTTCTGAAAATTTCCTTCATCCAAACAATAAAAAATCTCTGAATCTTTTGAGGCTACCTCAAGTGCAATTTCTGTGTTTTCTTTAAACGCGATATCTCCTGAAGCTAAAAATGGAGCGAGTATTATGGCATTATCTTCAATGCTGGTCTTTGGAATATTTTGATCCTGCGTTGCCCAGTCACTTGGCGCATTTGTCATGGTAAAAACTAGCATCCCTCCCTGCATGATTTCTTCATGTGTTAGGTAACTTCGTTTCAAATCCATTCCGTTCAAAGTAGCACTTTTTATATATTTGTTTGCTTCGGAAAGTCCTTCTGCCACTACTGTAAAGGTGTTTCCACTTTCAAGGTTTAGGGTCGCTTTTTTAAATAAGGGAGCTCCAATGATATACTGATTGGTTCCAGGCGTCACTGGATAAAATCCTAGGGAGCTAAATATATACCATGCACTCATTTGTCCGCAGTCTTCGTTACCGCTAATTCCGTCGGGTTTGTTTTTGTAGAGTTCTGTTAAAATCTGACGTGTTAATTCCTGCGTTTTATAAGGCTTATTGACAAAATTATACAAATATGCCATGTGATGACTCGGTTCGTTACCATGGGCATACTGACCAATTAAACCTGTAATATCTGCTTGATTACGCCCTGAGGTTTCAGCTTTTGCCGTAAATAAATTATCTAAGTGTGTTTCAAACTTGTCTTTCCCGCCCATGATTTCGATCAATCCTGAAATATCTTGCGGCACAAACAAACTATATTGCCATGCGTTTGCTTCGGTATAATTAAAATTGACTTCATAGGGATCGAAAGGTCCAAACCATGTATTGTTAAAACGACCTTGCATAAAACCCGTTTTTGGGTTATATACATTCTTATAGTTCTGTGCTCTTTCAGAAAATAATGCATATTCATGTTCTTTTCCCATTCGCTTTGCCATCATCGCAATAGTCCAATCATCATAAGCATATTCTAGCGTTTTGGATACACTTTCACTTTCTTCTTCCACAGGTATAAAGCCGTTTTCCTTATACGATTTTAATCCTAATTTATCTTGCATTGCGCTGTGCTTTACTGCTTCAAAAGCTTTTTCAGCATTAAAACCCTCAATACCTTTTAGGTACGCATCTGCAATTACTGGAACTCCGTGATATCCAATCATACAACCTGTATAACTGGCGCTAAGATCCCAAATAGGTAAAATACCTCCCTCTTCATATTTTGCTAACATGGTATTTACAAAATCACTGGTACGCTTCTCTTCTATAATGGTATATAATGGATGTGCTGCGCGAAAGGTATCCCAAAGTGAAAAAACGGTGTAATAGTCAAAATCTGTAGTTTGATGAATTTTCATATCCATACCGCGGTAACGTCCATCCACGTCCTGATAAAGATTTGGGGCAATCATCGTATGGTATAATGCAGTATAAAAATTATACAAATGTTCTTCATTAGAATCCTCGATCACAATTTTTTGAAGTTGTTTTTCCCAGATTTCGGTAGCTTCGGTTTTTATTTGCTGAAACGTTTTAGTGCCAATTTCAGTTTCTCGGTTTTTCTTAGCCCCTTCCATGTCAACAGCAGAAATCCCGATTGAAATATAAACTGGTTCATTTTTCGGATTTAAAAACTGAAGTGCGATCTTTCTCCCATCATCGTCACTTTCTATTGAAGAAGTTTGAAATGTATGAGTAAATGGATGAGACGTTTTTAAATTAAAAAACACCCGCTGATCTGATGCCCAAGCTTTACTAAAGCGATACCCTTGGAGTTCGGTGTTAGAAACCACTTCAATCTTTGCATCCAATACTTTATCGCGATGAAGTAAATCGAGCATTGTATATTGATTTTCAGGACTAGAGAATATGTATTGATGCATTCCTGCACGGGGTGTAACTGTTAATTCGACATCAATATTAGTACTGTCCAGCAGTACTTTATAATATCCAGGGGAAGCTTTTTCGTTATCATGAGAAAAATGTGCTCTGTAGCCTTTTTTTCCATCGGCACCATTATGAAAATTGATCTCATTGGTAGGCATTAATAATATATCACCATAATCGCTTACACCCGTACCACTAAGATGCGTATGTGAAAATCCATAAATGTAATTATCGCTGTAATGATACCCACTACAACCGTCCCAACCGTCTAGTCTGGTGTCTGGACTTAACTGCATCATCCCAAACGGCATCGTTGCCCCAGGGTAGGTATGGCCATGCCCCCCTGTTCCTATAAATGGATTGACATATGCAGTCAATGATTTCTGTTGTTGTGAGGAGATGGTAGTCTTTCCTTTTTCTTCAGAACAGTTTATAAAGAACAGTACACATAATACTGCAAGGACTACTTTTTTCATGGTGAGTTGTTAGCAGAGTGAAAAGATACGAAACAGTTAAATAAACCTAAAGAAACAGAATGAGTTTTTAAAAGGGAAGTATCTTTGAATTTTTCAAACTTTTCTGCAAGACATGCGCTGGATCATTTTTATTGGTATTTACATTCTTATTGACATTTATGCGTTTCAAGCCATAAAGACTGTCACAAAAAATAATTGGTTTCATATTGCCTATGTTGTTGCCTCACTACTTGTATTAGGATTATTAATCTATGCATTAGCTTCAGGACAGGCTAGAACTAGTCCCAAAATGGCTTATATCTTCGGAATATTTCTTGCTTTTTTTGTTCCGAAACTATTACTTATCATCTTTATGTTTGGAGAAGATATTGTACGCCTCTTTGTTGGATTATTTTCAAAGATTGGCGGTGGAAACGAATCTGAATTTTACCTTCCCTCACGGCGAAAATTTGTGAGTACTCTTGCTTTGGGCATTGCTGCTATTCCTTTTGTAGGTCTTCTCTACGGAATGATCCAAGGAAAATACAATTACAAAGTTTTAAAATACGCATTGGAGTTTGAGGACCTCCCTGAAGCCTTTGACGGGTTTACACTTACTCAAATAAGCGATGTCCATAGCGGAAGCTTTGATAATGCCAAAAAAGTTGCTTATGCCGTAAATCTAGTGAATGAACAAGAGAGTGATATTATTCTTTTTACAGGAGATCTCGTAAATAATGTAGCTAACGAAATGACTCCCTGGAAAGATGTATTTGGGAGTTTAAAAGCTACTAAAGGGGTTTATTCCGTTTTAGGGAATCACGACTACGGGGATTATGTTTCATGGAATTCTAAGGAAGAACAGGCGCAGAATCTTTCAGAATTAAAAAATCTTCAAAAAGAAATGGGATGGGATTTATTACTGAATGAAAACCGTACCATTGAAAAAAATGGCGAAACAATAAAACTTATTGGTGTGGAAAACTGGGGTGCTGGCGGATTTAAAAAAGCAGGAGACCTAGAAAAAGCTTGTGAAGGATGTAGAGAAGAAGAATTTAAAATATTAATGAGCCACGATCCTTCCCACTGGCAAGAACAGGTAAAACAACATCCAAAAAACATTCAGTTGACCTTAAGCGGCCACACTCATGGTATGCAGTTTGGGATTGAAATTCCGGGTTGGTTTAAATGGAGTCCTGTAAAGTATCGCTATGAGAACTGGGCTGGAATCTATAAAGAGTTTGGAAGGTATATAAATGTGAACCGTGGTTTTGGGTATTTAGGATATCCTGGACGTGTGGGTATCTGGCCTGAAGTTACGGTCATTACCCTAAAGAAAAAGCGGGAATCCGCATGATAGTTGTTATTTACCCATAAATGTTATATTTGTACTACTAATTTGTTTGGAAAAGGAAACGCAAATGTCAAAATTTGGAGAATTAATCGAAACCAAAGTACCTGTTCTGTTAGACTTTTATACAGAGTGGGATGATGCCTGTAAGAACATGCATCCTGTACTTAGGGATGTTGCTGCAGCTTTAGGAGATAAGGCCAGAGTAATTAAAATTGATGTTGAAAAAAATACCGAACTTGCCGAGGCTTTGCGTGTTAAAGGATTACCAACATTGATGATCTACAAAAATGGCGAAATGAAGTGGCGTCAAAGCGGAGAACAAGATGCAAACACACTTATTGGTCTTGTAAAAGAATACGTGTAATACTAAAAGTAACACATATCTTATAAAATTTGTAACATAAAAGCTTCTGTTTTACAAATGACACTACTAAATAGAAACTATATTTTTTCAACTAAAAAGGTAACTACCTATCATACATTACGTTAGACTACAACATTTCATTTTTTCTTACATTTTATGTTTTTTGTTAAAAATTATCGTTAAAACGTTTTATTTTCTCGATTAAATACACTTATATTACACCGTAATTTAATCGACATAATAACATGAATGTATTTAATCCCCAAAAAACTTACCTAGCTCTTTTTTTTCTGTGTATTAGCTTTCAACTCTCTATCGCTCAAGTTGGTATTGGAAACACAGATCCTGACCCTTCTTCAGTTCTGGATGTAAGATCAAGCACTCAAGGATTGTTAGCCCCACGGATGACTACAACCGAAAGACTTGCGATTTCTTCACCAGCCAATAGCCTTTTAGTGTATGACACAACCGAAAAGAGTTTCTATTTCTATGACCTCACCAACACTTCTTGGATAAAATTAAATAATGGAGCAACAGACAAGCGAAATAACTACAAATTAGTTAAGTCTGCAGCCGATTTGGCTCCAGAATTAACTGCAGGTGGTGGTTCCAAGTATTTACTAACGTCTAATACCTATTACGAAATAAATGGAGTCATTGTATTAACAGCTCCTATAGACTTGAATAATGCGTATGTTTCTGGATTAGATGCTAATGAGGACATTCTTTTTCGTTCATCAGGTAATGTATTTGCAGGAAGTACTGGTGGTAGCATAAGAAACGTAACTATAACAGGTGGAGGAACTGTTTTTGCGATTAACGGTCCGGGAATGGCTACAAGTTCTACTCTGTTACTTCAAAACACCATCATTGCTAGCATGGCAAGTGTTGGATCCATATCAAATATTGGATTGTTTTTTGGAAATATTGTGAATTACGATTCCAATACAACAGGAATCACATACAATAATATTGGCAATTTACTACTAAATAATCAGGGATGGTTTGACACTAATAATGGAACATTTGAAACGTTGACAGGAACCTTTGGTTTAGTGGAAAAAGTAAGTGGATTTAGTACTGTAAACGGATCTGATGTGGCCTTTAATGTGAGTTCTAGCCCAGTTGTAGGGAACGGAGTTCTTAACGGAACTGTTTTTTCAGGTACTACAACAGCGCCTTCAGGATTTGTCAATAGATATGGGACAGGATCTTACTCTGGGTTTAACTTTAATAATAACTGGACCGTCAATGCTCCAGGAATTCCGAGAGAATCTAATGATGTTGCCACAGGTAATATAAATTTAACTGCTACGATATCAAGTCCAGCAAACACTACATTTACAGGAACAGGAACAACCAGTAGACGAAAGTTAAACGGAACTACAACTTCTACGAATCTATTTAGATTTGAAAGAAGTGGAAATAATAAACTTATCTATAGGGGAAATAAAAATAGGTTCTTTCAAGTAAATGCATCGCTTTCGTTTTCAACAAGTTTTCCTTCGGGCACTCCATTAGTAACTACTTACGTTCTATATATAGCAAAAGGAAGTGGTGCAGGGACAGCTTCAGTTATTCCAGAGACTAAGGTTTATGGAAGGCTTACTACCAGTACGAGTGAAGTTATAGCAGTTCCTATTGTAGGAACTATCGAGTTAAACACAGGTGATTTTATTGAGGTTTGGGCAGAAAGAGAAAGTGGGAATGGAAATATTGAAAGTGCTTCCTTAAATGTAACTATTAATTAAATACAATTACTAAAAAAGATATTTAAAACCTTCGGTAATACATATCGAAGGTTTTTTTCTGCTTTTACGCTATCGTGAAAGACAACAATACTTCCATTTTCAATGTTGTTTAAAACATTGTGAAGGCATTTTTCTTCGGAAACACTTGCTTCGAAATCATAGGACAAAACATCCCACATAATAATTCTATACCCTTTTTTCTTAAGCTGCTTTGCCTGATTTGAAGTTATTCTTCCATATGGTGGCCTAAACAACTTTGAGTCGATATATTCTGCTGCTTTTGAAACGTCTTCAATGTATGTTGAAGTATTCGTTTTCCAGCCATTCAGATGGTGAAAGGTATGATTTCCTACTGAATGCCCTTCAGCTATAATTCTATTATATATTTCAGGATGCTTTTGTACGTTTTCGCCAATACAAAAAAAAGTGGCTTTTGCATTATATTCTTTCAGCAGATCCAATACCCAAGGGGTAACTTCTGGGATAGGCCCATCATCAAACGTGAGATAAATCTTAGGTTCTGAACGAGAAAATGCCCAAATTCGCTTTGGATACATCCATCGCATAACTTTAGGCATTTTAACTAGTAAAGGTTTCAAAATTACTGTTCAGTATTAACCTTCTCTATGTTGAGTTGCTCATTTTTCATCGCTTCCATAATGGCTGAATCGATAGGAATTTCCAATTCTGTTTCTTCTGGGATCTCTTGGTCCATATCTACTTTTTCATCTTCGGTATAAAAATGACGGAACTTTCGCAAGTACTCATTAAATGTTTCTGCTTCCTTACGCGCATACGCTTCGTCGTCCATGATAACCAAAACATCTACTATCCCACGGTATTTTTCCATGGTGCTGATAATCTCATCGGCAATCTGGTATTGTTTCCGTAGTTTCATCCCACTGTAATACACTAAATATTCTTGATATTTTTTAGCAACTTCCTGAAATAAAGCTCTCGCTTTTTCAGGTTTTTCAACTTCAAAATATCCTAACACATACGGTTCTAACAATGAATAATAATTAAAATATTCGACAGGCATTTTATCCATGGCCAGATCAAGTACTTCTTCGGCTTTTTCCATTTTACCTTCATTGATCAATTGTTCTGCAAGACGTGCCAAATTGCTTCGATAAGTGATCGAATTTTTACGAGTTTCCACGTCGTGATATATGTCTGGGCTATTGCTATTTCCCCAGTCCCAACTCATCACAATGTCGTACATTTTTTCAGAATCAATCCTACCCATATCAAACGGACTTCGACCTTTGTTAGAGGTTAATATAGGCACTAATTTATATACAACTCCATCCAACTGAAGGTAATCTTTCATCCAAATATAATCGTCATCCCCAAAGGCACCACCGCTAAAATATATAGGGCGCTCCCAGTTGTTATTGGCAATTACATCCAGCATCATCATTCGGTTTTTATAGAGTACGTCACCCTTCAATTCAATATCGATATACGGTACAATTTTATCTGCATCTTCAGGTTTTACGATCCCGTTTGCTAGCACAGCTTCTTTATCGACCGGAACTCGAATTACTTTGGATGGAAACGTATTTGCAAACTGTCCACTTTGCAGTTCCACTTTCGTCACAGGGCTATCGTTCGCCACAAAATCCATCCAAGTATTTATATCTATCGTGTCTTGTTTTGTTTGCTGAAAGAACAAGAAGTCCCTAGATCCAAAGGTATATTTATCATGTGTTAATTGCGACGGAATGGGAGCGCTTTCAAAGGCTTGTTTTTTCATATCATCAATATACCAGTCTGTCTGAAACAAACTCGTATTTACAATACGCACATCTCTGCGATACCCCTCAATATTCTGGTTGTACCATAGCATAAAGGTGTCATTATCGCCAATTGTGAATAATATCGCATTTTCATCGACCGAATCCAGATACATTTTACCCATAGCATTCGCCGTATACTTGTTGGAACGGTCATGATCATCCCAATTTTGATACGCCATTAAAACAGGAGCTGCTAGAAGTGTTGCACCTAAAACGACAGGTATTGCTATTTTAGGTTTTATATACTCATTGAGCATTTCAAATAAAGCATAGACCCCAAATCCAATCCAAATCGCAAACACGTAAAAAGAACCTACGAGCGCATAGTCACGCTCACGGGGTTCAAAAGGACGTTCATTTAAATAAATTTTGAGGGCAATTCCGGTAAATAAGAAAAAAACCAACAATACCCAGAATTTTTTCTTATTATTCATTAAAAGAAAAACGATTCCTAATACGCCCAAAATAAGAGGAAGTAAATAATACGTATTTCGAGCTTTATTATTTTTAACATCACTTGGAAGGTTGTCTTGTGACCCTAACCTAAGCTCATCCAAAAAGGTAATTCCACTTAACCAGTTTCCGTGAAGGTCTGTATATTCACCTTGAATATCGTCTTGACGACCTGCAAAATTCCACATAAAATAACGCCAGTACATATAGCCAAACTGAAACTCGAACATAAATTTCATATTCTGACCAAAAGATGGTTTTTCTATATCAAGGAAAGGTCCAAAATCTTTTAAGAAGCTATTATAACCTTCTCCATCGACCAACCCTTCATTGTAAGCTTCCTTAAATTTTGTAACTTCCTGAAGCAATCGGGGTTCATCTCTATATTCTCGTTTAATGGCAAAATCAAGTCCGCCAGCAAACTCAATATAATTTGCATTATGCTCTACGCTCCACATTCGTGGGAGGAATCCTTTTTGAGCATCATCTGTATTCTGACTTGCATTTTTGTATTCGTTTACAATGATATATTTACCCGTTTCCTCATCTTTTTCGTATTTTGGTTTATCATCCTTGTAAGGATTTACTGGGTCGAGACCTGCATACGTTTCAGTAAATAAAGGCCCGTAAAATAAATGGGTTTCTGGGTATTGTTCACGGTTGTAATAGGCGAGCAATTCTCTGGCATTATTTGGATTATTTTCATTGATCACGACACCCGCATTTGCACGAATTGGGAGCATTAACCAACTTGAAAATCCAATAAAGATAAACAACACACAAAGGAGCAATGTATTAAAGGTCGCATAGCCTTTGTTACGAGTGTATTTGAGTCCGAAGTAAAATAATGCAGCAAAGACTAGCCCAGCAATGATGGTTCCAGAGTTAAATGGAAGCCCAATGGTATTAATAAAAAATAATTCTGAAGCACTAAAAAGCTTCATAGTAACCGGAAGTAATAATTTGAAAATAAATAATAAAATGGCTACCACCACCACATTAGCGACGATAAAGTTTTTGACTGTAACTTTTTTATAGTTTTTAAAGTAGTATAAGAAGCCCATCGCAGGAATAGTCAATAATCCCATAAAGTGAACTCCAAAAGAAAGCCCTATGACAAATGCAATAAGAATCATCCAACGGTCACCACGGGGAGTCCCCATTTCACGTTCCCACCGCAACGCACAGTAGAATAAAATGGACATGATACAGGCAGCAGCGGCATACACTTCGGCTTCAACAGCATTATACCAAAAACTATCACTAAAAGTAAAGGCCAAAGCTCCAACAGCAGCACTTCCCAGAATTGCTAAAGAATGATTTCTGTCAAGCTCATATTTTTTTGATACCACATTTCGCAATAAAATAGTAAGGGACCAAAACATAAAAAGGATAGTAAACGCACTTGCGAAAACCGACATCAGGTTGATGGTTAGTGCAATGTTAGAGGGATCCATTGCAAAAATTGAAAAGAATGCTCCTAACAACTGATATAATGGTGCTCCAGGCGGATGTCCTACTTCCAGATTACTAGCAGTGGTAATGTATTCGCCAGCATCCCAGAAACTAGCTGTAGGCTCTACAGTAAGCCAATACGTTACTAGGGCGATGGCAAAAACTACCCATCCAAGTATATTATTCCATTTGCTGAAGTTGAAATCCTTCATAGTTGCTTCTTTAAGTTTGTGGCGAATTTACTAATAAAATAGATAGTTAAGGTGCTAAAAAATAGCTAACGTCTGTGTATTCAAAATCGTATGTAAATTGTATGGATATCGTCGTAAATTTTACGGAAATATTTTTGTGTAACAAAAACTTTGTTATAAATTTGCATCCTCTTACGCTCAAAAGGTGTACGAGGCACTTAAAAATACAATTTTTAAGTTTCTATTGTCCCATGGTGTAATGGTAACACTCCGGTTTTTGGTACCGTCATTCTAGGTTCGAGTCCTAGTGGGACAACAAAAAATCCAGCCAATTAGGCTGGATTTTTTGATTCATACTATGTCAGATTACGTAAATAGCGTATTAATCATCAAGTTCTAATTTATAGACAATAAATAACATATAACTATTTAAAAGAAATGCAATTGCATTAGTGATGATAATTGGGAAATCACTTTTAAGAATTCCATATACTGTCCACAAAAAAACCCCGATCATTATAACTACGAGCATACCTTTGGAAACATCTCCCGTTTTTTGAGTTTTATGCGCTTTATAAATTTGAGGAATAATTCCGCACATAGTTAGTATTCCAGCGATTATCCCTAGAATCATCTCCATAACTCAAATAATTCAATCATTTACTATAAAAGCATGTATAACTCCTGGAACCCACCCTATTATCGTTAACAAAAGATTTATTAAAAAAACTTTTCCTAATCCATGTTTTAAAAAAACGGCTAGGGGTGGCAATACTAAATTTAAAATAATAGTTACAAGTGACATTTGTTTCAATTTGTTTATGGGTGGCGTATAGTATAAATAACTATTAAATCGATAAATTCAAATAGCTACAATTACTAATTTAGTGATAAAAGTAGACTTTTTAATGTCTCTATGGCATATTTTAATTAATTCTGACTTACTATTGTTATAAATTAAATAGAAAAATATGGAAAATTGGCTAAATGCAGCTCCAGTGTTGTTGATAAAAATGCTTATCACTGTTATTTTAATATTTACAATTATCATCGTTATAACTCGTATATCAGGCTTACGAAGTTTTGCTAAAATTTCAAGTTTTGATTTTGCGTCTACTATTGCTATAGGCTCTATTATAGCTACAATTATTTTAAATCCAGATCAATCTTTACTAAAAGGTGGTTTGGCTTTAGGAGGAATACTATTGTTCCAAACAGTATTTGCTTTTTGTGTTCGTAAATCTAAGTTCTTTAAAAAAATAGCAACCAACAAACCTATGCTTATCATGGAAAATGGGGAAATTCTATTTGATAACTTACATAAAACCAACTTGAGTGAAGAAGACTTAATTGCCAAACTACGAGAGGCCAATGTTATAGATTTTGGTCAAGTTTTAGCTGTAGTGTTGGAATCAACTGGTGACGTTTCAGTATTACATACAGCCACCGACAAAAAGCTTATGGATAAAATGCTTCAGGGCGTAAGAAGAAAATAGCTTAAAATTTATAATTTATCTGTAAATGAAATTAGGTATTATCGGATTTGGACCTAGAGGTTTATATAGTTTAGAAAGACTAATATTTTCTTCAGTGAAAGAAAATAAATTTAATAATCTATATATAACAATTTTTGAATCTGGTGATCATCTTGGTGTCGGCAAAGCTTGGGAGCTAAACCAATCAAATACTAATTGGATCAACATCTCAGATCATGCTTTGCAAAACTTGAAGGGCAGAGCCTCTATAAAATATACTGATGTTACAATTCCTTTGTTTCCAAGCTACAGCAAATGGTGTATTAATAATCATTTACTCATAAATATAGATGCAGATAAGGATGTGTATCCGCCTCGTTCACAAATGGGAAGATATTTAAATGAAAGAGCCACTTCAATCATAAAACCACTTTTAAAAACTAGAAGATTAGATCTTGTCAAAACTAGGGTTAAAAATATTGAATATTTAGCAAGTGGTTTGACAGTGACGGACTATAAAAAAGGTCAATGGAAATTTGATGAATGTTTAGTAACTATTGGTCACCAACCAACTAAGTTGACAAATGATGAAAAGAATAACATCCATCATTCAAAAGCCAATGACTGCACCTATATACATTCTCCTTATAAAATTGATATTACTCATGAGGTTAAAGGCTCTAGTAATATTGCCATTCTTGGGTATGGTTTAACCATGATAGATATCACTAGAATACTACTTTCTAAAGTTAAAGGTAGATTTAGTAAAAGAAATGAAAGTTATCTATTAGAATATAGTCTTGAAGAAACATGTAATTTAAAAATTATTCCTTATAGCCTCGATGGTTTGCCTTGTGTACCCAAACCATACGGAAGAAAAGTTGATAACAACTTTGAACCATCAACTGTTCAGAAAAATCAGTTTGAATTAGAATTAAATGATACCTTAGGAACTAAAGATAACATAGATTCATCAGAATTTCTATTAAATTCTTTTTCAAAAATAGCTGCAACTATTTTTTTGAATGATGAAAATTTATTTTGCAAAACTTCATTGACACATGAAAACATAAGAAGTCTTACAAAGCAATGGCTAAAAGATACAGAAACCAAGCATCATCTTATACTTAATATTAATTTACCACCAAGGGATTATATGGTTGCTTGCGTTGAAATGGCGAAAGGTATTCGCAAATTTACATTAGATTTTACCATTGGACAGATTTGGAGACAACTTCAACCATTAATGTATCGAATTTTTGCCTATTCAAAATTATCTGATAAAATTATGAAAGAAATTATTGATATTGACGAACGAACAAAACGTTACTCTTATGGCCCACCTGTAGAAAGCATTTTACAACTTATCGCCTTGAATGACTGTAATATTTTAGATCTCTCCTTTGTCAAAGATCCTTCTATAACTCAAAATAAAAAAGGGTGGGAACTTTTAAAAAACGGTAAGAGAATAGAATGTTCAGCACTCATTAATACGGTCCTAGAGGCTCCAGCGATTAAAGAAATAAACTCAGATATTATTAAAGGATTGCGAAAGCAGAAATTAATTGAAGAAGTAGCTGATGGGTTAGGTGCTAAAACACAGCCAAATGGGCTCTTAAAAAATAAAAAATCATATAACATCTCTTTATTAGGAAGAAATGCCAAAGGGAATGTACTAGGCACAGACGCAATCTTAGAATGCTTTAGTCCAGAAATTGAAGATTGGGCACAGGCATTAGTATCTAGAACTTAATGTATTTTAAATAAATCTCAAAAGCACTTTTAAAATTAAAACTAAAAACACAAAAGTAGGCTTGGATATTTTGGCTTTAGGTTATTCATTCAGAGAGGAAGGGATTACGTCACGAAGCTCGGTGATCCCTAATAGGTATGCTAGAAATACAAATTGCTTCACAATTTATAGTTATTCGCCTAAAAATCTACTGGAACAAGCTCCGATAAATTTTTTAGCTCTCAACTACATTCGCAGAGAGGAAGGGATTCGAACCCTCGATACGCTTGTGGCGTATACACACTTTCCAGGCGTGCGCCTTCGACCACTCGGCCACCTCTCTAAAGTCCTACAAAATTGCAGGATGCAAATATCTGCAATTTTAAAGATACAAACAATGCTTTTTGCCTATTAAACCATTTCACCTCTTAATGAAGTTTCAAAAATAGTTTTAAAACTATTTCGCGATACCTTTTGCCCTAAGAGATACATGAGTTTTGCCAGTGCAGCTTCAGTTGTACAGTCCTTTCCGGAGATTACCCCAATCTTTTTTAACCCGACACTGGTTTCGTATAAGCCCATAGCAACACTTCCGCCAGAACATTGCGTTACGTTAATCACAGGAATTCCTTTTTGTATAGTTTCTTTCAGAAGCTGTAAAAACCATGTTTCATTGGTGACGTTTCCACTACCGTAAGTTTCTAAAACAACACCTTTTAACTGCGGAAAAGCAAGCAAATGGCTTACCGTTTTTTCATTAATACCAGGAAACATCTTCAGCAATAAAATATCTGAAACCATTTTTTTATGGACCTTTAATTTTTTTCGCCTATTAGCTACATACAACGCATCATTATTTACCGCTAGATGCACGCCGCTTTTTACTAAGGGTGGATAATTAAGCGACGCAAATGCTTCAAAATGTTCTGCATTGATCTTTGTGGTTCGATTAGCACGATAGAGTTTATATTCAAAGTACAGCCCAACTTCAGTCACCTTAGCCCTCCCTTTTTCCTGAAGCGCAGCAATTTGTATGGAGGTAATTAAATTTTCTTTAGCATCGGTGCGAAGATCTCCAATGGGAAGTTGGCTTCCGGTAAATATTACAGGTTTTGCAAGGTTCTCCAACATAAAACTCATGGCAGACGCTGTATAAGACATCGTATCACTGCCATGCAGAATCACAAATCCGTCATACGTTGCATATTTGTTTTCAATAATCGAGACCAATTCTACCCAATAGTCTGGGTTCATATTTGAACTGTCAATGGGTTTTTTGAGGCTGGTCGTTGCAATTTCACAATCCAGCAGTTTTAATTCTGGAATATGCTTCAAAAGATCGTTAAAGTTAAAATTGCGCAAGGCACCTGTTTCAAAATCTTTGATCATACCAATGGTTCCACCGGTATAAATCAATAATATTTTTATGGGATGACTCATTCTAATTTTTTCTGAAAATCGGTTTATTTAAACGCCAAACACTTCTTTTGAGTTTTGCGTGGTTCTTTTTGCAATTTCTTCTTCGGAAACTTTATACACCTGAGCCACTTTTTTACAGACTAGCGAAAGGTAACTACTCTCATTGCGCTTACCGCGAAACGGAACAGGCGAAAGATAAGGAGAATCTGTTTCCAGCACAATGTGTTTTAAGTCTATTTGATGAAGGAACTGATCAATCTTTCCATTTTTAAACGTAACTACCCCGCCAATTCCCAGTTTCATATTAAAAGAAATTGCCCGCTGGGCTTGTTCAAAGGTTCCTGTAAAACAATGAAATATTCCGAAGAGATCCTCACCTTTTTCAGTTTCCAAAACTTCAAAAATTTCATCAAATGCTTCTCTACAATGAATCACGATAGGCAATTTGTATTTTTTTGCCAGTCGAATTTGAGATCGAAATGCCTCTTTTTGTATTTCAAGTGTAGACTGATCCCAATAAAGGTCAATCCCTATTTCACCTATTGCATAAAAAGACCTTTTTTTTAGTTGCGCTTCTACATGTAAAAGTTCTTCCTTATAATTCGATTTTACTGAAGTAGGGTGCAAACCCATCATTAAAAAAACACTTTTAGGATATGCACGTTCTAAATCATACATAGCTTCTGTAGTTTCACTATCGATAGCAGGAATAAAAAAACGTGTAATATTTAGTTCCATTGCCCGTTGCATAATAGCATCTCTGTCTTTGGCAAAAGCGTCACTGTATAAATGGGTGTGAGTATCTGTTAACATGAAGACAAAGGTATCTATTTTGTTGTCTATCTTTACAAAAAGATGAAACAACTACGTACATTGCTGGAAGAAAAAGGGTTTTATAGAATTCCTTTAAAAAAATTGGCCACTGGGCATTATAAACTTATTGCGAAAATTAATGGTAAAAAAGGGGCGTTTATTTTAGACACTGGAGCTTCTACAAGCTGTATTGGCATGGAGCATATTGCTTATTTTAAATTATTTAATGAAGAAAGTGAAACTAAAGCTGCTGGTGCAGGAGCCATTAACATGACGACAGAGATAGCTCGTAAAAACAACATTGGTATTGCAAAATGGAAGCGAAAAAACATAACATTTGTTCTTTTTGATCTTTCTCATGTCAATGAAGCTTTAAGACAAGCCGATGAAGAACCCGTACATGGAATTTTAGGGGCCGATTTGCTTAAAAAGGGAAGAGCTGTAATTGACTATGGACGCAATGTCTGTTATATTTTATAGCTGTTTTGCCCCTATTGTAAGAAAAAAATCATTAATTTTAAGTACACCCTAATCAAACCTTAAATCGCAAACTGTTGAAACAGTACCTGTTTTATTTATTTATTTTTTGCATCCCCTTTTCTCTCTTAGGGCAAGACCTAGATTATTATCTCGACCTTGCTGAAAAAGCTAAAACCCCTGCCGAAAAACTTACTGCGATCGATTCTGTATTGCGAAAATCATTCAGAAAAAATGATAGTATTTTTATCGCCAAGAGTTTTGAGTTCATTGATATTGCAAAAGAAATTGACAGTATTAATCAGGCTGCAAAAAAGGCGATGAACCTTCAGTCCATTTTAACCTTTTCTAAAAACGACCCTAAACTCGCAATTCGTGTTATTGACGGTGTCCTTGCGCATAAATATAAAATTAATGATTCGTTTTTAAGAGGAGGACTTTATTTAAAAAGAGGACGCGCTAACGAAAGGGTAGATCCGGCAGAAGCTATAGAAGATTTTAACACAGCGATTGAAAACTTCTCTGCAAAAGATTCTGTTTATGTAGCAGATGCCTATTTATTTAGTGGAAGAATATATTCTAACATGGGGAAATTTGTTCCTGCTGGTGAGAACTATGAAAAAGCATATACCTATTTTGAAAATCTAAAAGATTACGAATATATGCTGTATGCTAAACAAGGCATTGTAACCATGTTTAGTATGAATGGCTTTTATGAAAAAGCAAAAGAGGAACGGGAGGATCTAATTGACCAAATCATTAAATATGATAAAAAAGCTGAACTGGTATTAGAGCATTACAATCAGGCGTATGATTACAAACGTCAGGGACTGTACCAAAAACAGTTAGAAGAATTGTTGAAAGCTGAAGAATATTTGCCATTTGCGAGAGACAATAAAGCCTATCAGATGATGGTGTATAGTGCACTATCTGAATATTATAGTGAAAACAACAACCTTGCTGAAGCTCAAAAATACAATGATATCATCGACATGTTGTTTGAGGATTTAAAAGGCAATTCTTATGCCGAATCAAATTATTATACCGCTAAGTCTACCTATTTTTTAGAAACAGGGAAATTTAAACAAGCATTATCCTATGCACAATTGAAACTTGAAAATGCAAATGCTTTAGATTTTGATGAAGAGATTATGTTCTCCCATTTACTGCTTTCAAAGATTTACCGGAAGATGGGTAATTATAAGTTAGGATTGCAAAATCAGGAACAATATACTGCCATTAAAGATTCTCTTTATAATGCAAACACAGCAAACTCTCTAGCGTATTATCAGACATTGTATGAAACCGAAAAAAAAGAGAAAGAGTTGGCGGCAACCAATTCTAATATTGCGTTACTCGAAAAAGATTCATCTTCATTTAAAAAGTTAGCCTATACGGTAAGTCTTGTAGCCTTGTTAAGTTTTGGTCTTATTCTATTATATCGCAACCAACGTAATTTAAAAAACAACAAGCTTCTTCAGGAGAAATTTAGTCAGAAATTATTGATCTCTCAAGAAGAGGAACGTAAACGTATTTCAAAAGATCTTCATGATGGTTTGGGACAGAGCTTATTACTTATTAAAAATAAGATCATACAACAAGGAGATCCAGCTACAAAAAAAATGGTAGATCATGCCATAGAGGAAGTGCGAACAATATCGAGAGACCTACATCCTTTTCAATTGCAGGAGATGGGAATTACCCGTGCTATTGAACACACACTTAACCAGATTGATGAAAACACAACGGTTTTTATTTCTTCAGAAATTGAGAATATTGACAATCTCTTTACACCAGAGCAAGAGGTAAACATCTATCGTATTGTTCAAGAAAGTCTTAATAATATTATTAAGCATGCTCATGCCGAAGCGAGTCGTGTTTCGGTCAAGAAACTAGCAGATGAAGTGATTATTTTAGTAAAGGATAACGGAAGGGGATTTGATTTTACACAGAAATTTCAGGACGCAAAGTCACTAGGTCTAAAAACACTTCTTGAAAGAACCAAAGTTTTAAACGGACAAATGAAAGTTCAATCTAAAATAGATACTGGTACTTCTATTGAATTTCAATTTCCGCTACAATGACAAAGCAATCTATTATCATAGCAGATGATCACCCGTTACTTTTAAAAGGGCTTAATGACTTTTTAGTAGAACGAAATTATAATATCATTGGAAGTGCTATCAACGGGAGAGAGGCTTATAATTTAATTGCAAAAGAAGAACCTGAGATAGCCATCCTGGATATACAAATGCCTTTCTTATCGGGTCTTGAAATTGCTAAAAAATGCAAGTACAATAACCTTTCTACAAAAATTGTATTGATCACGCTTCATAAGGAAAAAGAGTTGTATGAACAGGCTCAAAACCTTAATATCTTTGGATATATCCTAAAAGAATTTGCATTGGAAGAAATAGAAAACTGTATTAAAAAAGTTTCAAAAGGAAAACCTTTCTTCAGCAAAAAGATTAAAAATTCTATCTTAAAGACCAACGGAGATAATAAAGCTTTGGAGGTATTAACACCTTCAGAAAAGAAAATATTGAAATTAATTGCACAGGATAAGACCAACAAAGAGATTGCTTCTCTCCTTTTTATATCGTATCGAACCGTCGAAAAACACAGAAGCAATATTATTATAAAACTACAACTGGAGCCTAAAACTAATAGTTTGCTTAGTTGGGCAAAAGAAAATCACGAGCATCTCTTGTAGTAAATTTTAACATTTCTCTTTTAAAAAATACGTATTTCTACGTATTTGATTTCTATCATATTCGCTGCATCTTTACATGGTGAGGATTTAACTACTAATTGTTACCATACACAAAGATGACAGAAACACCTTTGAGCAACGACCAGAAAAATACAGTATTAAATACAAAGAAGTTAATATTAATTCTTCTGGTAATTGCTGTACTATGCATCATAATTTTAAACATTATAAATTATTTTGTTTCTTATTCGTAGCCAAGAGAACGTAGTTAAGACTAATTAACCAAAAAAATCCCGCTTAGTGCGGGATTTTTTACTTTTAAGATTGATGTTTACAGCTCTAACGCCTTTTTAATATCATTATCCATTAGTAGCTCTGTTGGATTTTCAAGAGCTTCTTTAACAGCTACAAGAAAACCTACAGACTCACGCCCGTCAATAATTCTGTGATCATAGCTTAAGGCTACATACATAATAGGCGCAATTGTTACACCCCCATCTTTTGCAATAGGACGTTCTACAATATTATGCATTCCCAAAATTCCTGATTGTGGCGGATTAATAATTGGAGTTGATAACATACTTCCAAAGACCCCACCATTAGAAATAGTGAACGTTCCTCCGGTCATTTCATCTACGGTAATTTTACCATCCCTTGCTCTTAATGCAAGTCGCTTAACTTCAGATTCTACTCCTCTAAACGTAAGATTTTCAGCATTTCTAATAACTGGCACCATTAATCCTTTAGGTCCCGAAACGGCAATAGAAATATCTTTATAATCAAACGTGATCATTTCTTTACCATCGATCATACTGTTTACCGAAGGAAATAAATCGAGCGCTCTCACAATAGCCAAAGTAAAGAATGACATAAATCCTAAACTCACACCGTGCTTTTCTTTAAACGTTTCTTTATACTCATTGCGTAATTCGAAAATTGCCGACATATCCACTTCGTTAAATGTGGTCAACATTGCGGTTGTATTTTTGGCTTCTACCAAACGTTCTGCCACCTTGCGTCGCAACATTGATAATTTGGTACGCTTTTCACCTCTTGCTCCAGTTCCTGGTGATCCCATAGAAGGTTTGGCATTTGAGGCATCTTCTTTCGTAATTCGGCCATCACGCCCAGACCCTTGTACATCTTTTGCATCCATGCCTTTTTCTGAAAGAATTTTCTTTGCAGCGGGTGATGGAGAACCTGTAGCATAGGATTTTTTATCCTGTGCCTGACTTTGAGTTGAAGGTTTTGAAGGAGTTTCAGTTTTAGCTTCGGCTTTTTTGCCTGTATCTTTAGCTTCTGCATCTGCTTTGTCTAAATCTGGACCTGCATTTCCTTGTCCTTTTTCATCTCCTGGCTTATCGTAAGTTTCGGTAGAATCATCTCCTCCACCTGGCTTTTCAGCATCGGTATCAATTAAACAAACAACTTCACCAACGGCTACCGCATCTCCTTCTTCAGCTTTTAACGTAATGATACCACTTGCTTCTGCAGGAAGCTCTAAGGTAGCTTTATCGCTATCTACTTCTGCAATTGCCTGGTCTTTTTCAACCCAATCGCCATCTTCCACAAGCCATTGTGCAATTTCTACTTCGGTGATCGACTCTCCCGGTGATGGGACTTTCATTTCTAATGCCATAGTATTATTATTTATTCGGGCACTGCCCGTATTCTTATTATCTATTGTTTTAAAAAGAGCATTTTAGTTGATACTCTTGTCAAACACACTTTCAATTACTTTTAAGTGTCTTGCTTTACTACGAACGCTACTTCCAGCTGCAGGTGCTGCATACATTCTGCGACTGCAAACTCTCCAGCTTCGTGAAGGTTCGTAATGCATTAACATATGCGAATAGGCTCCCATATTTTGAGGCTCTTCTTGCGCCCAGACAATATCATCTGCGTTTTTATACTTTTTAAGTACTTGTTCAATTGCTTCGGTTGGAAGCGGAAATAACTGTTCGATTCGCACCAATGCTACATCGTCTCGTTTGTCTTCTTCTTTCTTTTCTAGCAAATCATAGTAGAACTTTCCGCTTAAAAAAACAACTGTCTTCACTTTAGCTGCTTTTGCCTCCGGATCATCAATCAACATCTGGAAACTTCCGTTCGCAAATTCTTCTTTGGTCGAAAGTACTTTAGGGTGTCTTAATAAACTCTTAGGCGTAAAAACAATAAGAGGTTTTCTGTAGTTTACTTTCATTTGTCTACGCAACAAATGGTACATATTCGCAGGCGTAGTACAGTCTGCTATAAACATATTGTCTTTTGCACATAACTGAAGGTAGCGCTCCATTCGTGCACTCGAGTGCTCTGCACCTTGACCTTCATAGCCATGAGGCAACAACATGACCAGTCCGTTTTGAGTTTTCCACTTGTCTTCCCCAGCAGAAATATATTGGTCGATCATGATCTGAGCTCCATTGCTGAAATCTCCAAACTGGGCTTCCCAGATCGTTAAGGTTTTAGGGCTTGCCATCGCATATCCATAGTCAAAACCAACGACACCATATTCTGAAAGTAAAGAGTTATAAATATAGAAGTTCCCTTGCTCCCCTTTTAAATCATTGAGCAAAACAATTTCTTCTTCACTTTCTTCCACTTTAACCACAGCATGACGGTGTGAGAAGGTGCCTCGCTCGACATCCTGTCCACTCATACGTACATCATACCCTTCTTTTAATAAGGTTCCATAGGCAAGCAATTCGCCCATTGCCCAATCTAACTTATTGTCATCAAAGTACATCGTTTTACGAGCCTCAATTAATTTTGAGATTTTACGCAAAAACTTTTTATCTTTTGGAAGCTGTGTAATTACCTTCGCTATCTCCGTTAAATCTTTTAGGTCGACTGTCGTGTCGACAGCTTTCATCATTGTATCTTCTTCGGCATTCTCAAAACCATCCCATTCATCTTTCATAATGGCAGTGATTTCGGTTTTATCTTCTTTACGGCTATCTTCTAACTTCTCTTCAAGTTTATCTTTATATTCCTGTTCAAGTTTCTCGGTATGTCCTTTCTCAATAACGCCTTGCTTGAATAATTTTTCGGCATAAATATCACGCGGATTGCTATGCTTTGCAATAGCCTTGTATAATTTGGGTTGTGTAAAACGAGGTTCATCCCCTTCATTATGTCCGTACTTTCGGTATCCTAATAGGTCAATAAATACGTCGCGTCCAAATTCCATTCTAAAATCTAAAGCAAATAACATGGCATGCACTACCGCTTCTGCATCATCTGCATTAACATGCAATACAGGCGAAAGTGTTACTTTCCCTACATCTGTACAATAGGTTGATGAACGACCATCGAGATAATTGGTTGTAAATCCTACCTGATTATTTACGACTATATGAATTGTCCCACCCGTTTTATATCCATCAAGCTGTGCCATTTGTACGATTTCATACACGATTCCCTGCCCAGCAATTGCAGCGTCTCCATGGACCACAATAGGCAATACTTTGCTTATATTGTCTTTATGATGTCGGTCCTGCTTCGCTCTCGCAATACCTTCTACCACTGCCCCAACCGTTTCTAGGTGAGAGGGATTAGGGGCAATATTTAAATTTATATCTTTTCCGCTTTCGGTGGTTCGTTTTGAGGTCCAGCCAAGGTGGTATTTTACATCTCCATCAAAAATGTCCTGTGCATAATCTTTCCCATCAAATTCACTAAAAATGTCTTTGGCACTTTTTCCAAAAATATTGGTAAGCGTGCTCAAACGACCACGGTGTGCCATTCCCATGACAAAGTCTGCTACGCCTTTTTCTGCCGCAGCTTCAATTAGTGAATCCAACGCAGGTATTAAGCTCTCGCCACCTTCTAGTGAAAATCGCTTCTGACCTACATATTTCGTGTGCAAAAAGTTTTCGAAAGAAACCGCTTCGTTTAGCTTTTTAAGAATTTGTTTCTTTTTTTCTTCGGAAAAGTTTGGTTGATTATCATTTACATTCAGTTTATCTTGGATCCATTGGATTTCTTCAGGTTTCCGAATGTACATATACTCGATCCCAATACTATCGCAGTAAATACTATTGAGGTGTTTTAGTATTTGCTCTAAGGTTTTAGGGCCAATTCCTAAAATTTCACCCGCCTTAAAAGTAGTCTGAAGATCATTATCTGAAAGTCCGAAATTCTCAAGATCCAATGTTGGAACATACTTTCGGCGTTCGCGAACTGGATTTGTTTTTGTAAATAAATGGCCTCGTGTACGATAGCCATCAATCAATTTAATAACCTGAAACTCTTTTAAAACACTTTCAGAAATGACAGCTTCATCTCCACTGGTTTCTATTCCTAGACCCTCCAAAGAACCGCTTTCTATCCCAAAGTCAAAGCCTTGAAAAAAGGCACGCCAACTTGGTTCTACACTATCTGGGAATTGTAAATACTTATCGTAAAGTTCTGCGATGTATGCGGGATGAACCGCATTGAGAAATGAATATTTATCCATACTTGGAATAAAAAGGTCTATTTTTTATAAAAACAGTACAAAAATACAACAAATCTAATAACTACCCCGAACCGAATTTATATATTTAAGGAGTATAACTCATAAATATTTCCTAATGAAACTGCTCGCTGCTAAAAGATTATCTGTACTTCTACCTATTATCCTCGCACTCTTTTTTTCTGAAACTACCTCAGCACAAGGAGAGCCTTCTAATTTCTGGGAAAATGTGCGTTTTGGAGGCGGAATTGGTTTTAGTTTTGGTAATAGAATTGTTAGCGGAACGCTTGCTCCCAGTGCCATTTATCAATTTAACAATCAGTTTGCTGCAGGGGTGGGATTGAGTGGTACTTATACCTCTGAAAAAGATGTCTATAATGCTACAGTTATAGGCGGAAGTGTATTGGCATTATATTCAGTGATCCCTGAAATACAATTGTCTGCAGAATTTGAAGAAAACTACGTTGCCTTAAACTTCGACGATCAATTTGCAGTTGAAGACGACAGTTACTTTTATCCAGCCCTCTATCTTGGGGCAGGATATTCTACAGGACCTGTTACTTTTGGACTTCGATATGATGTCTTATTTGATGAAGACGAAAGTATTTATGCGAATCCCTGGGCCCCTTTTGTTAGGGTTTATTTTTAAACCGTACGCTGCATCAACCAAGCACCAAATTCCTGAAGCTTTGTTTTATTTTCTAGAGAAATTTCAACCTTATTTAATACCTCATTCGCTTTACGAGTATACTTTTCAATTTCATGGACAGTAGCTTCAGCTGCTCCAGAACTTTTAAAAATCTCTTTTACCGTCGTAATCTTATCGGTTGGATCTTTAGGAGCTATACTAAATAAGTGGGAAAGTGTTTCAGACTCCTCCTGCTCACTTTTTTGAAGTGCAGTGAGGTATAAAAATGTTTTTTTATTAGTGATAATATCGCCACCCACCTGTTTGCCAAAAGTTTCAGGGTCACCAAAAGCATCCAAATAATCGTCCTGTAATTGAAACGCGATGCCTAGGTTACGACCAAACTCGTAAATATTTTCTTGACAACTTTCAGAAGCTTCAGCAACGATAGCGCCCATTTTCATCGCTGCCCCAATAAGTACTGCTGTTTTACAATCAATCATTTTAATATATTCCAAAATAGTCACATCATCTCGGGTTTCAAAATCTACGTCGTACTGCTGGCCTTCACAAACTTCTAAGGCCGTTTTACTGAATAGTTTTGCCAATTGCTGAAAAAGCGTAGCATCATATTCTTCAAAAAGCTGATACGCTAGGATAAGCATGGCATCACCAGAAAGGATTCCTGTATTTGTATCCCACTTTTCGTGGACTGTTTCTTTTCCTCTTCGTAAAGGCGCGTCATCCATGATGTCATCATGAATCAGTGAAAAATTATGAAACAACTCCACCGCCATGGCTGCGTTAATGGCTTCTTCTTTTTTGTCGCCAAAAAAATCAGCAATCATCAATGTAAGAATAGGGCGCAACCTTTTACCTCCTAACCTTACAATATAATTAATAGGTTCATACAACTGAGTAGGTTCCTTTTTACTGGCAAGTTTCTTTTCAAGGTGAGAATTTAATAACGTACTATAAGGAATAAGAAAATCCATTCGCAAAATTTTCAGCAAAAATAAGGCATGACGATTATTATTTGGTCATAATGATTAAAATTGTTTTACTGGCTCTCTGATCTCATTGTTAAATTAACATTAAAACTTTGGAAACTTTTATTGTATTTTAAGTTTCCAATTGTATATTTGCACTCGCTATGAAAGAAAAGATAACACAAAAAGCAACCGATCTCTTTATTACACTTGGCTTCAAGAGTGTAACGATGGATGATATTGCGAATGAAATGGGTATTTCGAAAAAAACGATTTATGCACATTTCAAGAATAAAACCGCCTTAGTAAAAGAAGTTACCAACGTGTTATACGAAACTATTACTTGTGGAATTGACACAATTCAAGACATGGATAAAAATCCAATTGAAGAGTTGTATGAAATTAAAAAGCTAGTAATGTTGCACTTAAAGGATGAAAAATCTTCCCCTCAATATCAGTTACAAAAATACTATCCTGAAATTGCAGAGGGCATGAAAATGAAACAATTTGACAAAATGCAGGAGTGCACCATTGCTAATTTAAAAAGAGGGGTTGCCTTAGGCCTTTACAGAGAAAATTTGGACATTGATTTTGTTTCACGTATCTATTTTGTAGGTGTTAATGGAATTAAAGACGATACGCTTTTTGAAAGGCAAAAATTTCCAAAAGCACAATTATTTGAAGAATATTTAGAATATCACTTGCGAGGGATTGTCACAAAAGAAGGACTGCAAACTCTCAACAAATTTATAAAAACAACCGTTCATCATGCGTAAGTACCAACTTATAACAATCACCTTATTCAGCTTTTTCCTGGCAACTGGACAATCACAAAAAAACTACGAATTTTCATTACAAGAGGCCATTACCTTCGCAATCGACAGTAACTATACAGCAATTAATGCACGACGTGACATCGCAAAGGCTATTAAACAAAAGTGGGAAACAACAGCCACAGGTCTGCCACAGTTAGATGGAAATGTTTCTTATAATAATAATCTTAAACAACCTGTTACACTAATTCCAGCCGAATTTAGTGGGGGTGCTCCTGGCACCTTTGTCCCTGTTACCTTTGGGACAAAACAAAATGCAAATGCCGTTGCCACTTTAAATCAGCTTATTTTTGACGGAAGCTATCTTGTAGGACTTCAGGCGGCTCAAACTTTTTTAGATTTTTCTGAAAATGCAGCCGAAAAAACCAACCTTGAAGTTCGAAAAGGAGTAATTAATGCCTACGGAAGTGTCCTCCTTGCGGAAACGCTCATCACTATTTTTGAAAAAAATAAAGAAGCCCTCGATAAAAATCTTTTTGAAACCCGAAAGATTTTTGAAAATGGACTTACCGAAGAAGAAAGTGTAGAGCAACTTGAAATTACCTTACTTGATATTGAAACACAGCTAAGTAATGCGAGACGCTCTGCATCCATAGCAAGAGAAATGTTTAATGTTGCATTAGGGATTCCAACTGAAACAACGGTTGTATTTACAGACAATCTCGATGCGCTTGCAGAAAGTAATATCTCGCTAGAATATCTTGATAAAAGTATAAATATAGAAGAGAATGTAGACTATAAAATTGCTACTAATTTAACCGAGCAGCGTAGTCTTGAAGTAAAACTTGAGAAAAGCAGAGCACTCCCTACGTTATCTGCCTTTGTGAATTATGGAACTACCGCAAACAGTAATGATTTTACTTTTTTTGATAGTGATCAACGTTGGTTTCAATCTTCTGTGTTAGGAGTCAGTTTAAATGTCCCTATTTTTAGTAGTGGAATGCGAAGTGCAAAAACACAACGGGCAGAAATTGCATTTGATCAAGCTAGAACAGAATTGGAAGAAACGATTCAGAATATCACACTCGAATTAAACTCAGCTAAAAGCAATTATCAATTTGCCATTGAAAAATATGAAAATGCAAAAAAGAATATTGCATTGGCAGAACGCATAGAAAACAAAAACCAGATTAAATTTACCGAAGGACTTTCTACCAGTTTTGACTTGAGACAGGCGCAGACGCAATTGTATAGTGCGCAACAACAATATTTTCAATCAATGCTGGAGTTAATCAACGCAAAAGCACAAATTGAAACAGTGCTTAACGTTCCTCAGCTAAGAATCACTTCCGAAGAAATAAAAAATCAATACTAAAACATCCAATCAAAAGATAAATTTATAAACCATGAAAAACATATTCTCCCTCCTAACCTTAGCGCTTCTTATCGTTTCATGCGGCAGTCCAGAAACCGGATCTGTTGAAGAAGTTATAGCCTCAAAAGACATTGAAAAAATACGAGCGAAAAAGACCGAGGTTTTAAAGTCATATGATAGTATAGGTGCTGTTTTAACAAGACTTGACCTTGCAATTGACGAAAACGACACCTTAAAAAAATTACCTCTTGTAACAACCTATACAGTTAATGATACTTTATTTGAACACTTTGTAGATATTCAAGGAAATGTCGAAACCAATCAGAATATTTTGATTTACCCAGAATATCAAGGTTTATTGACAAGAGTATATGTTACAGAAGGTCAAAAAGTAAGTAAAGGTCAATTACTGGCTAAAGTGGATGATGGCGGACTTTCAAGTCAGGTAGCTCAAATGGAAACCCAATATGAGTTAGCAAAGACAACTTTTGAAAGACAAGAGCGTCTTTGGAACCAGAAGATAGGAAGTGAAATACAATACCTTCAGGCAAAATCGAATATGGAAGGCCTGGCTTCTTCAGTAAACCAAATGAAAGCACAATTGGGCAGAACTACTGTTCGCGCCCCTTTTAGTGGAGAAATTGATGAAATTATTACCGAACAGGGACAAGTAGTTGCTCCTGGAGGACAAGCATTGATGCGAATTGTAAACCTTAATAATATGTTTGTTAAAGCTTCGGTGCCTGAAACATATTTAGGTAGTATTAAAAAAGGAACTTTGGTTAATGTGACCTTCCCGGCCATTAATTCTAAGGTGGAAGGAAAAGTAAAAAATGTAGGTAATTATATCAATCCGAATAATAGAACCTTCGATATCGAGATCGACGTTCCTAATAAAGACAACACTATCAAGCCTAATCTGGTAGCAAAGCTGGAGATCAATGATTACAGCAAAGAAGGCGCTATGCTGATACCAGCAAATGTAATACAGGAAAACAGTAAGGGTGAAAAATTTGTATTTGTTGTTTCAGAAATGGAGAATGATGAAGCTGTCGTCACTAAAAAACAAATTGAGACAGGTCTTAAATATGATGGAGAAATTGAGGTTATTAGCGGACTCGAAAGTGGCGATACTATTGTGCGTGAAGGAGCTTTAACCCTTAAGGACGGAGCGAAAATTAAAATTAAATCAGCCAAATAATTCAGAATGGAACAAAAGAAAAAATACTTCGGAATATCAAACTGGGCCATCGATAACAAGATGACCACGTTTGTACTTATTGCCATTGTACTTATTGGTGGTTTGATGTCTTACATTAATTTACCAAGGGAATCGTTCCCAGAAATTATTGAGTCTAAAATTTATGTAAGTTCAGCGTTTCCAGGAAATGCTGCAGAAGATGTAGAAAAATTAATTACCAAGCCTCTTGAAGAAGAATTGAATGACATTTCGGGTGTAACTAAAATTACATCAAATTCGGTTCAAGACTATTCTATTATAACGGTAGAGTTTGAAGAAACGATCACTCCCGAAGAGGCCAAAGTTAAAGTAAAAGACAAACTGGATGCTGTAAAAGCCCAACAGGACTGGCCCACTATAGATGGTGGTGCAAAAGTAGAACCTAACGCTTTTGACCTGAATATTTCTGAAATCACCCCTATAGCACAAATTAATTTAAAAGGTGATTTCCCAAATGAACAACTTAAAGAATTTGCCGAAGACCTACAGGATGAAATTGAAGATCTCCCTGAAATTAAAGAGGCTACAATTTTGGGCGTTCAGGACAAGGAAGTAGAAGTTGCCGTAGATGTATATAAAATGACCGCTGCTAACCTGAGTTTGAATCAGGTGATTCAAGCCATACAGAACGAAAACGTAACCATCTCTGGGGGTAACGTCATCGAAAACGGATTGCGCCGAAACATTCGTGTTATAGGTGAAATAGACCAGCCAAAAGATCTTGAAAATGTAGTGGTTAAAGAAGATGGTGGGGTGGTTTTGCTGCGGGACGTGGCCGATATCAATTTTAGAGAAAAAGATAAAACTACATATGCAAGAGAATATGGAGATCCTGTAGTCATGCTAAGCATCAAGAAGAAGAGTGGTGAGAATATGATTGCTGCTATGGAGGAGATTCGTGTAATTCTTGAAGAAGCTAAAGGAACATATTTACCAGACACTATTGATTTGTCAATTACCAGTGATGAGTCTACACGAACTGAAGCTCAGGTAGCTGAACTTGAAAATAGTATCATTTTTGGTGTTATTCTCGTGGTAAGTGTACTAATGTTCTTCTTAGGATTCAGAAACGCATTGTTTGTAGGTATTGCCATTCCATTATCAATTTTACTCTCCTTCTTGATTTTACCAATAGTAGGAGATTTTATTGGAATCAACATTACGTTAAATACAATGGTATTGTTTGCTACCGTAATGGGCCTTGGGATGCTGGTCGATAACGGAATCGTAGTAGTAGAAAACGTCTATCGATTAATGGATGAAGGCGTGCCTCGACTGGAAGCTGCTAAGCAGGGAGTAGGTGAAATCGCATGGCCTATTATCGCTTCTACCGCTACGACGCTAGCAGCATTCTTACCGTTAGGATTCTGGCCTGGGATTATGGGGAAATTTATGATTTACTTTCCGTTGACATTAGCGACAGTATTATTCTCTTCCTTGTTTGTAGCATTAGTTATTAATTCTATGCTGACCTCAGTTTTTATGAAAACGGAAGAAGGAGAGATCTCTAAGAAAAGTTTACTTCAAATTAGTGTATCACTACTCCTTTTTGGTGCTTTGATGATTATTTCAGGACTGACCGAAACACATATTATTTTTCAGATATTAGGAGCATTAACGTTACTTTTTGCATTAGTCCTAAGTTTCAGAGGATGGAAAAACCGAGCTAAAACAGCGTTGCTTAAAAAAGGGATTGGTCTTTTTGCTGTGAGTATTTTATTCTTAATCTTAGGGTTTGTGGGAAGTCCTAATACACTTATTGGCTTCGGAAACTTATTTATAGCCGTCGCTGCTTTGTTGTGGTTCTTTAAATATGTACTTGCCCCGGCATCGAATAAGTTTCAGTACAAGTGGATGCCAGCTTTAGAGAAAAAATATCAGAAATTTTTAGGGAATGCTTTGAAGGGTAGTAATGCGTATAAGTTTGTTTTTGGGACTTTCGGATTGTTATTATTGTCTTTTGTTGTCTTCGGAATAGCACAACCTAATGTTCTTTTCTTTCCGGAGAACCAGCCTAACCAAGCAATTGTATATATTGAATATCCTGAAGGAACCGATATAGAAAAGACAAATGAGATCACAGCAACTATCGAGCAAGAGGTTTTTGAAGTTTTAGACCAATACAAGTATACCAAAGACGGACAGCCGTATAACTTTATGGCAGAATCGATTATTTCGCAGGTAGGTGAAGGTGCTGGAAATCCGCAAACCGATGGTGCCTCTCAAAACGAAATGCCGCATCGAGGAAAAGTAACCGTATTGTTTAGGGAGTTCAAATATCGTTATGATGAAAATGGCAATAAAGTAAGTAGTGGAGAGGTCTTGAGTGAGCTTAGAGAATCTGTACAAGGATATCCTGGGGTAAGTGTGATTGTAGATAAAGATGCCAATGGGCCTCCTGCAGGATACGCCATCAACCTAGAATTAAAAGGGGACGATTATGATAAATTACTCGCTGAAGCTCAAAATGTACAGGAATATATTAACGGTTTAGGGATTCAGGGAATTGAAGAATTGAAGTTGGACGTAAATCAGAACAAACCAGAAATGGAAGTTTTTGTGGATCGTAAAAAAGCTGGAGAACTTGGGGTAAGTACCGCCCAAGTGGGCCGTGTTTTAAGAAGTGCTATTTATGGTTTCGATTCGTCTACCTACAAAGAAGGGGAAGATGACTATGATATTTTTGTTCGCTTCGGAAACGAAAACAGGTATAATGAAAGTGCACTTTTCAATCAGAATATTACTTTTAGAGATACTAATGGAAATTTAAAAAATATTCCTATCTCGTCTTTAGTAACCACTAAGAACATTGCGACATTCAGTTCTATAAAAAGAAAAGATCTCAAGCGTGTTATTACGATATACTCAAATGTACTAGAAGGATTCAACCCAACTGAGATCGTAGGCAAAATTGAAGGTTCTCTGGCGAACTATGAAATGCCCAAAGGAATTAATTATGATTTTACAGGCGAACAGGAAGAACAGGCTAAGAACATGTCCTTTCTTGTTAAAGCGCTTGTCATCGCGCTGGCATTAATTCTATTGATCATCGTTGCACAGTTTAACAGTGTTTCTAAACCAGTTATTATATTTGTGGCGATTGTTTTAAGTTTTATTGGAGTGCTTTTTGGTCTCGTAATTTTCCAGATGGATTTTGTTGTGATCATGACGATGATGGGTATCATTTCGCTCGCCGGTATTGTTGTAAACAATGCTATCGTATTAATTGACTACACACAATTGTTAATTGACAGAAAGAAACAGGAAGTTGGGATTGGTGAAGAGCAATTACTAACCCGTGAACAATACAGGGAGGCTATTATTGCGGCAGGTCAAAACAGATTACGTCCCGTCTTACTAACAGCCATTACCACTATTTTGGGATTAATTCCTTTAGCAATTGGGTTAAATATAAACTTCTTTACCTTATTTACAGATTTTGATCCGCAAATATATATTGGGGGAGATAATACAATTTTTTGGGGGCCAATGTCTTGGACGATTATCTTCGGATTGACATTTGCAACATTCTTAACATTGGTTATTGTACCTACAATGTTTTATTTGTTGAATAGAGCTAAAATTAGATTTGCAGATGATACGGTTGAAAAAGAAAAATTAAGAGAAGCAGCTTAATTTCTATTACATATTAAAAGAGCCCCGTTCACATGTGAACGGGGCTTTTACATTTATGTAGCTATCAAATATTAAATATCATTCTCAGCTAAAGGTACTGGAAGAGTAGTGAATATTTGATCTCCAGGCCTATCAATTGGCAATGACCCTGAAAGACCATAACGTCTTGTATCGTATAATCTATGGTTCTCTGCCCATAAAGAATAGCGTCGCTGACGTAACATTTCACTTGTCAATGCTGCAGGAGTAGTTGCACCTGTATAATTAGGCAAATTAGCTGAATTTCTAATTACATTAAGTGCGTTAACGGTAGTTCCAGATGGACTTCCTGCAAGAATACTCGCTTCGGCAAATAATAAAATTAGTTCCTCATTACGTAAAATATCGATAGGGGAAGTGTTTGAATCATATAAATTTGTTTCATTAGTACCATTTAATCCATCTTGAGGTTGAGGGTCTGGCCGAACATTTGTTTTCTCTGTTACTCTGCTATCTCCAGGCTCAGCATCATTAATCCAACTATTGTGAACAATAATCTGGTCTCCATTTTCTCCATTTACTTTGAACAAACCATTGGCTTGATCACCTCCACCTAATCCAAAAATATGCTTAGGACCAACATTTAAATCACCTCCAAGGTTCAAATGAGAACCTGCAAGTGCAGATAATGCAGCAGTTCCATCACCAGCATAGACTGCAGCCATCCCAGCAACTCCTCTGTTAAATTGAGCAAATGAACTTGGCGAATCAAAACCATCAAATCCACTGCTTAGGCTAAAAGCAAAGCTTCCTCCAGCACCTGACAAGTCACCATTAGCCTGATCTAATAATGCACGAGCCGCTGCTAGAGCAGTTGCACCATCTACTAAAGGACCTAAATTACTAGGATCTGACACATCTACTCTTGCTTGTCCATAAGATTTAACAATTTGGATTAATTCATAAGCAATAACAGTTTTTGCAAAACCAATATAACCATTAGCTTCTGCAGCTGTAACTGCATCAGTATTAGAAGCTGCTTCGATTAAAGTATTTGCGTTTTTTATACATCTATAGCTTCCAGCCCATTGTGCCGTGCTATAAAATGAATTGTTGTCTAAACCTATCCCATTTTTACCTAACAAATCTCCTGTATTTCTAGGATCTGCATCAAACAGGTAGAGTTCTCTTGCCATGGTTCCACTTGCAGTTGTTTCGATAGCAATTCCACTTCGCAAAGTAGATTCAATCCCGACTACAAGCTCATTAAGCTGTCCCTTTGAAGCATTACTTAGCACTCCTGCAACAGAGGGTCCATTGGGTGAGATTACCTCATCAAAAGTACACGATGTAACAGTTAGAATAGCCATAGCCAAACTAAATGTTTTTATTGTATTATATATATTTTTCATAATTATTTTTTTAGAAATTAACGTTTAGGTGAAAATAAAACTGTCTAGAACTTGGGAAAGGAGTTACCTCAATCCCGTTAGCTAGTCCGGCAGTACCATTTACTGAAACTTCTGGGTCATAACTAGAGTAATCTGTAATTGTAAAGATATTTCTACCTGAAGCTCCAATTTTAACACCTTCTACCACTTCTCCAAAAATGTTTTTAACGATTGTATTTGGTAAACGATAGTAGATAGCAGCTTCTCTTAGTCTAAAGTATCCTGCTGGCTCAACAAAACGAGCTGCGTTAGCAGGAGTCCCTAAACGATCCTGACCTGCTTGTGTTTCAAGGTCTGGAGTAGTTTGACCTAAATCTGTTAAGAATTTAGATAAGTTCAAATTTTCTCCACCAGATTTTAACTGAGCTAAGAATGACAAATCAAATTGCTTAAAAAATGTAAATGAATTACTAAAAGCCATTTGAAAATCTGGCTCTGTATTTCCAACCTGAGTAAGTTCTCCATCAATATTACCTACCAATTGAGTAAGAGGTTGTCCTTCCTCTATATAAATTGTACCAAGTCCTGTTCCAAAACCAGCGCCTGATAATGCAAATGCAGGCACATCTAAACGTGTCACTTCCGAAGTGTTTTTATAAAATTGAACTCTTGTGTTCCATTTTAAATTATCATTATTAATTACATCTGCAGTCACAGCAAGTTCAATACCTTTATTTTGGAAGTCACCCAAATTAGTAATTTCTCTAGTAAAACCTGAAGATTGAGGCAAAGCTCTTCTTTCTGTAAAGTCATTTACAGTTTTAACATAATAAGTAGCTTCAAGGTTCACACGATTATTAAATAGACCTACATCTAGACCTACTTCAAATTCTTTAGCAGTTTCAGGTAATATGTTTTCATCACCTCTAATTCCTCCTATAGACTGCCCAACAGAACCACCTATATTACTAGTTCCAAGCAAAGTAAAAGTCGATCCAAATCCTGCCGCATTACCGGTTTCTCCGTAAGCTGCTCTAAATTTTAATTGGTTAATATCTTCGACATTCCAAAAATCAAAGTTTGCAAAATTTACGGCAACAGATGCTTTTGGAAAACCATATAACTCATTTGGATCTCCATTTCTAGTAGACTTATCTAATCTATATCCTAAAGTTGCTATGATTTGATCTTTATAATTACCTTCTACCTGCGCAAAATAACCCACTTCTTTTTCTTCACTTCTAAATTGACTTGTAACTTGATTTGCAGATTGATCCACACTTGTTTGACCTGCAGCTAGTCCTGTTCCACGAGCATTCACTAAATTAGAGTCTTGATATAGATAAGCTAGACCCAATTGTGAAGTGATACCTAGATCACCATCCATTGCATCATGGTCCCAAACTAAAGCAGATTGTGTATTAAATTGTGTAAAATTGTTTTTTCCTTGTCCTACAAATCCAGCGTCATCTCTTCCAAGTTGTGCTTGATGCGTTTCAGGAACATATACAAAAGTCTGGTTTGCTAAGTAATCAACACCCGCACTATTTGTAAATTTAACTCTATTATTGTCATCTGTATACAATTTGGTGTTTAAGGTAAGTCCTTGAATTATACGGTCATTTTGATCTTCATTTTTTGCTTGATCTCTAACAAATATTGGATTTCCTGCAAAATTTGGGTTATTAGGATAATTACCGTTTTCATCTGGAAACAAATTATTCCATGGACGCGTAAAAGCTAAAACATAACCATAACTTAGTCCTCCTTCGTTCTCATTACCTGTAAAGGAACGACTTGAGTTACTACGAATAAAGTTTGTTGTTGACGTAAAATCAAAAACATTAGAAATTTTATGTTCAATATTACCTCTAATAGAAAAGCGGTCAAATCCAGTGTTTTTTATAATACCTTCTTCGTCTCTGTAAGATCCACCAACATAAAATTTAGTTTTTTCACTTCCACCAGTTGCACTTAATGAAGTTTCTGTTATTAAACCAGTCTCTCCATAAATAATATCTTCAAAATCATACAACTCACCATTCGCAGCAATAGTTGCATTATATTTATCAAGTTCAGATTGTCCAAAAGTTTCTAACACAGATGCAGCGGTCCATGGTCTATTTCCTAGCCTGTTAGCTATTTTATTAAAACCAGTATCCTGCTTGAAACGGATTTGAGTTTTCCCTCTTTTACCACGCTTTGTTGTAATAATAATTACACCTGCACTACCACGTTGACCATATATAGCAGCTGCAGAAGATCCTTTTAAAATTTCAATATTTTCAATATCATTTGGATCCAAATCTGCTAAACGGTTACTAGAGTTTTCCTCACTACCCGAATTTGCTCCAGAAGCAAAACGAAGTCCTGAAGGAATTTCTACATTATTTACATAGATACCATCTACAATAATAAGAGGCTGATTATTTCCATTAATAGAAGTAACTCCACGGAGCCTCAATGCAAAACCACCTCCTGGCGCACCAGAAGAAGAGGTTATATTTACTCCTGTTACTTTACCGTACAAAGCACCATCTACTGTACTTTGCCCTGTCGTACCTATTAGTTCTTCTGCATTTACAGTTCCTACTGCATTAGCAGCATTCGATCGTTTTATCGAACTTGCAAGACCTGTCACTACTACTTCTTCTAATGCTTCTGTAGATTCTGCAACTTGCACATCTAGAGTACCCGCAGCAGTAACTGGACGCTCAACAGTCGTATATCCTAAAGAGGATATAACAAGTGTAGTAGGTAGATTCCTAACATTAATAGAGTATATACCATCAATATTACTGGTAACACCATTTGATGTCCCCTTTTCAATCACATTTGCAAAAGGGACAGTTTCCCCTTCTACTGTGGTTATTTTTCCTGTAACTGTATTTTGTGCAAATACAAGAGCTGGAAAAATTAATAATAGCAGGAGTAATTTCCTGCGGTTGGAGTTGTTTTGTTTCATAATTATTAATTGTTTGTTATTTTTTCGAAAATACTAAAGATTTCTTAAATAAAAAGGAATTTTTTTAATTAAATCATAATGCAAATCCGAAGTATTTGTCTCCCATAATAATAAAAGAAGATATTGTAGGGCATTTTTTTTAATCTTCTTAAATTTGCCTTTTCAGCAAAATCACTATATAAAATCATTATACGGGAATGTACAGAACACATAATAATGGAGAGTTAAGAGCTTCAAATACGGGAGCAACCGTTTCACTTTCAGGATGGGTACAAAAAATTAGAAACAAAGGTTTTATGGTTTGGGTGGATTTGCGTGATCGATACGGTATTACTCAACTTATATTTGATGAAGAAAGAACTCCAAAAGACATGATGGAGAAAGCTTCTGGACTAGGACGTGAGTTTGTAATTCAAGTGACTGGCACTGTAATAGAACGTGAGTCTAAAAACCCTACTATACCTACAGGCGACATTGAGATTTTAGTTTCAAAACTTTCAGTATTAAATACCTCTCTTACACCTCCATTTACGATCGAAGATGCCACAGACGGTGGTGAAGATCTTCGCATGAAATATCGTTACCTCGATATTCGAAGAAAACCCGTGAGAGAAAACCTCATCTTTCGTCACAAAGTCACGATGGCAGTACGTAATTTTCTTTCTGAAAAGGATTTTGTAGAGATTGAAACTCCTTACCTCATTAAATCTACTCCCGAAGGTGCCAGAGATTTTGTAGTGCCTTCCCGAATGAATGAAGGACAGTTCTACGCATTACCCCAATCGCCACAAACCTTTAAACAACTCTTAATGGTAGGCGGTATGGATAAGTACTTTCAGATCGTAAAGTGTTTTAGAGATGAAGACCTTAGAGCCGATAGACAGCCCGAATTTACTCAGATTGACTGTGAAATGGCATTTATCGAGCAGGAAGATATTCTCAATACATTCGAAGGCTTAACGAAACATTTATTAAAAGAAATTAATGGTGTTGAAATTGGAGAGTTCCCGAGAATGACCTACGACGATGCCATGGCAACCTACGGAAACGACAAACCAGACATTCGCTTTGGAATGAAATTTGGCGAGTTAAACGCTGTTGCGCAGCATAAAGACTTTGGTGTGTTTAACAATGCTCAATTAGTCGTAGGTATCGCTGTTCCTGGCGGAAACTCCTACACTCGTAAAGAAATTGATACACTTATTGACTGGGTAAAACGCCCTCAAGTAGGTGCCTTAGGAATGGTTTATTGTCGTGTAAACGAAGATGGGACCTATAAATCTTCCGTAGATAAATTTTACAATCAGGAAGATCTTGCCAAATGGGCAGAAGCCACCGGTGCCCAAAAAGGAGATCTTATTTGTATACTCTCTGGAGACACGCATAAAGTTCGTACTCAGCTTTCGGCCTTACGAATGCATCTTGCGACCCAACTTGGATTGCGTAAATCTGATGAGTTCGCGCCCTTATGGGTCATCGATTTCCCGCTTTTGGAACTTGATGAAGAAACAGGACATTACCACGCCATGCATCATCCTTTCACGGCTCCAAAGCCAGGACAGTTAGAACTGCTGGATACTAATCCGGGAGATGTCAAAGCAAATGCATACGATCTTGTACTAAACGGAAATGAAATTGGCGGTGGTTCTATTCGTATCCATGATAAAAAAACGCAGGCAATCATGCTCAAGCACCTTGGTTTTAGTGACGAGGAGGCAAAAGCACAGTTTGGCTTCTTAATGGATGCTTTTGAATATGGAGCGCCTCCACACGGCGGGATCGCTTTTGGATTGGACCGATTGGTAGCTATCCTTGGCGGACAAGAAACCATACGTGATTTTATTGCCTTTCCTAAAAACAATGCAGGTCGCGATGTCATGATCGATGCTCCGGCACCGCTCGACAAAGAACAACTAACAGAACTACATCTAAAACTGGACCTTCAGGAAAACTAACGTAACCTACAATACGATGCGCATACTTAAAATAATGGGTTGGGTTTTGCTATCTGCAATCATTATTTGTATCGCAGTCGTTGGATATTCTTATTACAATTACTTCGGAAAGTTCTCGGAAGACACTACCACCTATCCTAACTACATAGGCTATATAGATCAAGAAAAGGCATTACAAAATGATACCTACACTTTATGTGAAGGGAACATCTATAAAATTCATCATGGTGCTCCCAAAGATGCGTATCAAGGTGGAAAAAATACTTTTGACGCCTACGTAATGGAGCAGTATAAAAATGAAAATTACACAGATTCTGGATATATAAACTTTCGGTTTTTAGTAACTTGTGAAGGAAATCCAGGCTGGTTTGAGATCCTAGAAATTGATTTGGATTATGAAAAAACAAAACACAATCCAAAACTTGTTTCTCAACTACTAGAAATCACTTCTAAATCTTCTAATTGGGCAGTGTACAAAATTGGTGATACTCCTCAAAACTATTATCATTACGTATCTTATAGAATCGAACATGGAGAAATTACTGAAATATTGCCTTAATTGTATGCTCTTGATGCTGCTATTTTCCTGTAGCAATTCTAAAGATACTTACAGCCATCTATCACAAGCAGAAAGACAAAAACTGTCTATAGAAGTCTTCAATGATGGGAGTCATCTTCCGCAAGGATCTGTAAAAAGCATGACACGAATTGAAAAAGCAATTGCTATTGATCCCACTCATTGTGATGCCGTGAGAGAACTTTCCGTAGCTTACCTAAAGAGAGGGATGCCAGACAAATGGAAACCTCAAATGGACAAAGCAGTAGCCTGTAATCCAGAACTCTGGGTAGGATATAGAGGCTATAATTATTTATGGTTCTATAGAGACTACAAAAAAGCAATTGCCGATTTTGATGCCACAGACTCATTAACGCCAGATTTTACTGAAGCGCCACAAGGTCATAGTGTCAATTTCTGGAGAGGGATTGCTTATCTCGGACTTAATAACTACGAAAAATCTCTATCCTACTTTGACAAGCATATTGATAAAGAAACCAAAGAATCTGGAGAAGACTGGGTTGAGCAGGAAGCATTTTTATACAAAGCGATTGCCCATTACGAAAACAACCAGCCAGAACAAGCTTTAGAAAGTTTAGATAAGGTATTGCACTACAGCAAGAATCTAACTGCCGATGGAAAATATTACAAAGGACTTATTTTATTTGAAAAAGGTAGGTGCGAAGAAGCGATGCAATTCGTTGATAATGCTATACTTGATTTTAATAATGGCTATTTTAACAGCCGTCCCTATGTTGAAACATTACGACAAATCTATGTAGAAGATCTAACGCAGTTAAAAACGAAACTAGGCAAATGTCTCAACGCTCCTATCTAAATCGGTTTCTTATCTGGCGGTTAAAATATATTCCGCAGAAACAATTTATATATATTGTTAGTATTCTCGTTGGCTTTTTGTCTGGATTAGCGGCAGTCATTATCAAAAATGGTACGCACTTTATCCAATTGTTGATTGAAGGAAACCTTATTAAAGAATACCAAACAACCTTTTACTTTATTTTTCCAATTATTGGCTTAGGACTTACCTATCTTATTGCTAAATACATTCTCAGAGTAACTCCCACTCAGGGTATTCCCGCAACTCTTTTCGCTATTTCAAAACGGAAAGGTATTATGAAACGTTTTCAGATGTATGGAAGTTTAATCACGGCACCTATCACTGTGGGTTTTGGAGGATCGGTTGGACTGGAAGGGCCAACCGTTGCTACAGGGGCTGCCTTAAGTTCTAATTTGTCACGTATTCTGAATATGAATCAGGCGACTCGCACCTTACTCATAGGATGTGCTGCTGCAGGCGCCATGTCCTCTATTTTTAAAGCACCCATTGCCGCTATTATTTTTGCAATTGAAGTATTTAGTTTGGATCTAACATTAGTTTCCTTAATACCCTTATTGTTAGCTTCCGTTTCTGCGATTATTACGTCTTATTTTTTCTTCGGAAACGATATTCTCCTCCCTTTTACGATCGAAGATGAATTTTTAATTACAGATATTCCGTTATATATATTACTTGGCGTCATTGCCGGAATGGTTTCTGTGTATTTTACAGAAACTTACGAACGTTTTCAGAATTTTTTTGAAAAAATAGGATCTCCCGTCAAACGCCTACTCATAGGCGGGTTGGGAATTGGAGTGCTGGTATATTTCATTCCGCCCCTGTACGGAGAAGGCTATGATATTATCAATAATCTAGTACAGGGAAAACCAGAAGCTGCCTTACAAAATAACATTTTTGATCTGGACCTTAGTAATGTTTGGATTATCATTGGTTTGCTTTTAGGACTAGTGTTATTTAAAGTTGTAGCAAGCTCACTCACCTTTGGAGCTGGTGGCGTAGGCGGTATATTTGCCCCTACCTTATTTATGGGAAGTATTCTCGGATTTACAGTGGCCAAAATTATTAACACCCTTACTATATTATCGAATCCTGTTTCAGAAAGTAATTTTACGCTGGTGGGAATGACAGGACTCATGGCTGGAGTACTGCACGCTCCCTTAACAGCCATCTTCTTAATCGCAGAAGTTACTGGTGGGTACGAACTGTTTCTTCCATTAATGATAGCTTCAGCCATCTCATTTACCATTACAAAGCATTTTCAACCACATTCGGTCTACGCCATGGAACTAGGTCGAAAAGGCGAATTGATTACTCATGATAAAGATCACGCAGTGCTTACCTTGATGAATATAAAAACGGTGGTAGAAAGAAATTTTAGTATTGTATATTCAGAAATGACCTTGGGAGTAATTGTTGAGAAAGCGATCACGACATCTAATCGAAATATTTTCCCCGTCATTAATGCTAAAACTAAAGAACTAGAAGGAATTATATTGCTAGACGATTTACGACCCGTTATGTTTAACAAAAGTCTTTATAACGAGATGACAGCAAAAGATCTAATGAAAAATCCGCCAGCCGTAATTAAATTAGAGGAAGATAAAATGACAATTGTCATGCAAAAATTTCAAGAAACCGGTGCGTGGAATTTACCGGTACTTTCTAACGGAATCTATTACGGATTTGTATCAAAATCTAAGCTCTTAACCGCTTATCGAAAAAAACTAATTGACTTTTCAGGAAAATAATTATGATGAAATATATTCTAACACTCCTCTTCTTAATCGCGTTTTCATTAGTTGTATATGGATACTATATTGGCGACGATAATATGGCTTTAAAAGATCGTTGTATTGGTTTGGGTATTGTAGTTTTCTTCTTTGTATGGATGCCTGTTTTTATTTACCATCGGTGGAAAAATAAAAAAGTTAAAGACTATATGTTGAATAAAGAAAATATAGAAAAAATGCGGGATTACAGTAAAAAGAAGAAACTGTAACCCACTCATTTTCTGTAAAATTTCACATTTAATTAACAAATCGGGTGAAAAAATACCTACATTTGTTTATTATTAATTTATTATTATATAGTACAATGGAAGGAACAGTAAAGTTTTTTAACGAATCAAAAGGTTACGGTTTTATCACAAATGATGAAACTGGAAAGGACATATTCGTCCATGTTACCGGTCTTAATGGCGAAGCCCTTAATGAAGGTGATAAAGTAGAATATGTTGAAGAAGAAGGAAGAAAAGGAATGACGGCTGCACAAGTGCGCGTTATCCATGATTAAGATATATCTTACCAACCATCGATTTAAAAAACCCTTGCAATAGCGAGGGTTTTTTTTATGATTTAATTTGAAACACGCACCGTGTTTCCCGTCCTAACTGCCTGATATTGCTGCATGGGAAATAACGAATTATTGGTCGTGTGTTCGCCAGATATAATGTTGTATTCATTTCCATCTCCACATGGGCATGATGCCAAAGGTGTTTCAACATTCATACGGGAACAATTATTAGGCGGATGGTTTGGATCACTAAGATCAAACGCAGTATACAAATCATTATTTACATTATAAATCACAATGCCTCTTATACCTTGCTGATTTATGATGATACTATTTCCAGGAAAATTTAAAGGGTCGTATTCAGGCAAATTCAAGTTTAAATTTAAGCTCACTAAGGGATCTATTAAATTAGGGTTGTCATCTCGTCTATCATCACTTCTAGTACAAGATGAACTAAAAACTAAAACTATACAGAATATTGCAAAATATTTCATGGAGGTCTTATTATAAATACAAAAGTACAATATAACGTGGAAATCTATTTTTTTGTATATTTGAATAAATAAATCCCGTCCCGTATGGGATTTTTTGCATTTCAGAAAACTAGAAGGATGGATGTTTTGAAGATTTCAGAAATACTAATTAATACGATTAAATAATGACGCTATGAGTAACATATCATATTACACCGCAGAAGGCTTACAAAAGTTAAAAGAAGAGCTCAATCAACTTAAAGATGTTGAAAGACCGAAAGCTTCTCAGGCAATTGCAGAGGCCAGAGACAAAGGAGATTTAAGTGAGAATGCTGAATATGATGCAGCTAAAGAAGCACAGGGTATGCTAGAAATGCGTATTTCTAAATTGGAAGAAATTTATGCTAATGCTCGTGTCATAGACGAATCACAATTGGACACTTCAAAAGCACTTATACATAGTACCGTAAAAATCAAGAACCAAACAAATGGTGCACAAATGACCTATAAGCTCGTGGCGCAAAGTGAAGCCGATTTAAAAGCAGGTAAAATATCTGTCGATTCACCCATTGGAAAAGGCTTGTTGGGCAAAAAAGTTGGCGATGTTGCCGAAATACAAGTGCCAAACGGGATTATGAAGTTTGACATCTTAGAAATTTCAAGAGAGTAACATGGCAACTGTATTTACAAAAATTATTGAAGGAGAAATCCCTAGTTACAAAATAGCAGAGGATGAAAATTTTATAGCATTTTTGGATATTAACCCAAATGCGAAGGGTCATACCCTTTGTGTTCCTAAAGAAGAAACCGATAAGTTGTTCGATTTGGGAGAACATATGTATCTACAATTAATGCAGTTTTCTAGAAAGGTGGCATTGGCTATTGAAAAGGCAATTCCCTGTAAGCGAGTGGGTGTTGCTGTGATTGGGCTGGAAGTTCCTCATGTACATGTACATTTAATTCCGTTGAATGACATGAAAGAAATGACTTTTAATCATAAAGTCACTATGACTGAGGACGAATTTGAAGAAACGGCAACTCAGATAAAGTCACATTTGAAAAACTAATTATTAATCTTGCACCAATCGGAGTGAAATTTCTATAGTGGTTCCTTTGCCTGGAGCACTTTTTGAAACTTTTATTTTTCCATTGTGATATTCGTCTACTATTCTTTTTGCTAGGGATAACCCTAAACCCCACCCTCTTTTTTTAGTAGTATACCCAGGTCTAAAAATATGTTTATGCTTGCTTTTCGGGATCCCTTTTCCGGTATCTGTGATGCTAATAAAAGCATTTTTTGAATTGGAAGAAATTGAGATATGTATGTCTCCTTTTCCTTTCATGGCATCAATTCCATTTTTAACAAGGTTTTCAATTACCCAACCATACAATTGCTCATTCAAATTTACATAAAGAGGTTTAGATGGAGTGTCAATACTAAACTGAATTAATTTTGAACTTCTTCTCTTAAGATACTCGTAGGCTTCCTTAGTTTCTTTAACTATATCTTTCTTTTCCAGTGTAGGAATCGAGCCAACTTTAGAAAATCGTTCTGTGATTGTTTTTAAACGGTCAATGTCTTTTTCCATTTCCACAATATAATCTGGATCAACATTTTCAGTTTTTAAAATCTCTGTCCAGCCCACTAGAGAAGATAGCGGAGTTCCAATCTGGTGTGCTGTTTCTTTGGCCATCCCTGCCCATAATTTGTTTTGTTCAGATGATTTAGATGTTTTATAAAAGAAATACATCACTGCAAAGCATAAGAGGAGGATTAAAATTAAAATTGCAGGATAATATTTTAAACTTCTAATGAGTGGTGAGTTTCCATAATATATCGTCGTTAACACTTCCTCCTGAAATGTTATTTCTAAGGGTTTATATTCCTGAGAGAATTGTTCTGCCATTGCTTTACGTGCAGCGCGCAATTGTATTGAGTCTTTCTTTGTTTCTTTAATATTTCTAACATCATACAAATCACCTTTATGTGTGTGCAGAATCATAGGCGTAGTTGTATTGCTTGTGAGTACCTGCAATACGACGTCACTTAGCTCAGAATTTGCACTTAACTGAATTTCCTGCAACTCCTGTTGAGCACTTGCCCATAACTGCATTTTTGCACGTTCATTTTCTTTTAATTGATCAAAAAGCAAAGACGTATTCCACAGAATCAATGTAATTATGAAAAAAGAAATGATAATAAAAATCCAACGATTCAAAGTCGTTTTGCTAAACATAGAAGAAATTTAAAGGCTAAATATATAAAGTAAATATATTACTATTATTGTCTTTCGTAATTTTTACAGCCTTTTCTAATTAGCTACCTTTGTAATATGATTTCATTTGAGCCTAAAGATTTAAGCACAGGACGTTTACACGGCTACCTTTTAGGTGCTGTTTCACCACGTCCCATATGTTTTGCCAGTACTGTTAATGCTAACGGACAAGTAAACCTTTCGCCTTACAGTTTCTTTAATGTTTTTAGCGCAAAGCCACCAATTATGATCTTTTCACCGGCGAGAAGAGTACGTGATAACACTACAAAACATACGCTGGAAAATGTAGTAGATACGAAAGAAGTAGTGATCAATATCGTGAGCCATTCGATGGTACAACAAATGTCCTTGTCTTCTACTGAATATGCCAAAGGTGTAAATGAATTCACCAAAGCTGGATTTACTGAAACTCCCAGCGATCTAATAAAACCACCAAGAGTTGCCGAAGCTCCCGTACAGTTTGAATGTAAAGTGAAAGATGTGATCGCGTTAGGAACTGAAGGTGGTGCAGGAAATCTAGTGATTTGTGAGGTAGTGAAATTACATATTAACCAAGCTATTCTGGATGCTGAAGATAAAATAGATCCCTATAAAATTGATACCGTTGCCCGAATGGGTGGAAATTGGTATAGTCGCGCTAAAGAAGGTATGTTTGAAGTACCTAAACCACTCACTACCTTAGGGATTGGTGTGGATTCATTACCTGAAGCCATCCGGCTAAGTAAAATCTTAACCGGAAACGATTTGGGAATGTTAGCAAATGTAGAAGTACTCCCAAAAAATGACAATGGAAGTTTTACAGCTTCAGAAGAAAAACATAAAAAAGCACAAGCACTTTTATGTGACGGAAACATCACAGAAGCCTGGAATGTGCTAGTATCAAAATAGAAGTTTAATTTAAAAGAAACCCGTTATCGCGGGAAGGATTATGGAAATACAAGGAAAAGTAAAAATGATTGGCCAAACGCAGACATTTGGTAACAACGGATTTAGAAAACGTGAGATCGTAGTGACTACAGAAGAACAATACCCTCAACACATTATGGTAGAATTTGTTCAGGATAAAACTGACTTGCTTAACAATTTTCAAGTAGGGAATAATGTAAAAATAAGTATTAATCTTCGTGGAAGAGAGTGGGTTAATCCGCAGGGAGAGACAAAATACTTTAACTCTATCCAAGGATGGAGGATTGAAAATATTGATCAATCTGTTTCTAACAATATGCCACCAATGCCACCTGCAGATGCCTTCGAGCCTGCAAACGATCTAAATGAAGAAGATCACGACGACTTACCTTTCTAAATGGGTCACTAAGTATTGAATATAAAATGTAAAGTCCCGCACCATAGCGGGATTTTTTTTGACTAAGAGCATGTATCAATTAACCTCCCAACTTTGGTTCCCGCACCCTTCTCTGGCTTCAGAAGAAGGGATGCTGGCTGTAGGCGGAGATCTATCACAGGAGCGCTTACTACTTGCCTATAATTCGGGTATCTTTCCCTGGTATGATGAGAAACAACCCATTCTATGGTGGAGCCCAGATCCACGGATGATTTTATTCCCTGAACGTTTTAAAATCTCTAAAAGTTTCAGAAAAACCCTAAACACACATTCCTTTACCATTACATTTAACAAGGCATTTTCAGAAGTGATTAAAAATTGCTCCTCCATTAAAAGAAGCGGGCAGCTCGGCACTTGGATCACAGAAGAGATGCAACAAGCGTATTTGAAACTTCACAAAGCGGGTCATGCAATATCTGTAGATGTTTGGCAGGATGATGTTCTAGTAGGCGGATTGTATGGAGTAGACCTTCCAGACAAAAAAGTGTTTTGTGGAGAAAGTATGTTCAGTAAAGTGACTGAAGCTTCAAAAATTGCTTTTTACCATTTAGTAGCCTATGCTAAGGAAAAAAAATACACCCTTATAGATTGTCAACTCTATACACCTCATCTGGAAAATTTAGGAGCCGAAGAGATTCCACGGGATAAGTTTTTAACCCTCCTTACCCCTTGAAAAACAGCTTTTAAAAGTTAAATTTTATACCGTTTGTCGATTATATTTGGTAGTTAGACAGGCAATTAGCATATTTGAAACCCAAATCAAACACACCCCAAAAGATGTCATTTCAAAAAATTTTTTTTCTTTTACTTTGCATGGTAGCTTCAACGCTTTGTTTTGCACAAGGAAACGGTGACGTAAATCGGGATGTAGATGTGACTAAGGTGTATGAGCAAGTAGTTAAAGAAGGATTTGGCACTACACTAATCTACAAGGATCTTGCAAATGCTCACTATTTTAAAAGTAATTACGCGGACGCTAAAAAATGGTTTGAAAAACTATTCTCCTTGGAACCTCCTACAGATGCTACGCTTCAGTTTAGATACAAGCAATCTTTAAAAGCTTTAGGTGAATATTCTCCCGATAATAAATACTTGCAAAAGAAAAAGGCTACTGCCACTACAGCAAGTAACTAAACTATACCTCATTATATCTAAAACACGAAACTAAATGGTCATTTACCATTCCTGTCGCTTGCATATGCGCATACACCACCGTTGAACCTACAAATTTAAATCCGCGTTTTTTTAAATCTTTGCTAATCGTATCACTCAAAAGAGTATTTGCAGGAGCTTCAGCCATCGATTGCAGTTTATTTTTAATAGGTGTACCCGCTACAAATTTCCAGATATAATTGCTGAAACTTCCAAATTCTTCTTGAATCTTTATAAAAGCCTGTGCATTTGTAACCGCCGAATGTACCTTTAATTTATTCCGAATAATCCCTGAATCCTGAAGTAACCTATCAATTTTTTGCTGCTCATAGCCAGCTATTTTTCTATAATCAAAATTGTCAAATGCTTTTCTGAAATTTTCTCGCTTTCTCAAAATAGTAATCCAACTCAGTCCCGCCTGAAAGGTTTCTAACAATAAAAACTCAAACAAAGTAGCATCATCTTTCACTGGCACGCCCCATTCTTCATCATGATAAGCAATATATAATGGGTCGTCACCACACCACGGACATCTAATTTTTAACATAGAAACTGTATTTTTGTTGGCGTATTAAAGATAGTAAGTTTTTAACTTCCCCAGCGTCTTAGCCACTATGAAAGAAATAACACTTAAAAGAACCAACACCCTCCAATTGTATAAAGACACCCTGGCCAATTCAATGTCGTATCCAGAATACAGAGCTTTAGTCGCAGACCATGTAATAAGAGGAACCAGTTCTGGTCCAGAGCAAACCGAAGCATTATCACAATATACCTTGCTTAACGACAGTCGTATGCGCCGTTTGGATAAAACTACCAAAGTTTCAGAAGAAATTATCCAGGCTTTTAAAGATTTTAAAGGAAATCAAACATGGTTAGTGCTTACCGAAAGCTGGTGTGGTGACGCAGCCCAAACCATGCCTGTGATGAATGTATTGGCAAACCTTTCAGAAAATATTGACTTTAAAGTTGCGCTACGGGATGAGAATCTAGAGGTAATGAACCAGTTCTTAACCAACGGAAGCTTATCGATTCCAAAATTAATTGTCCTAAATAATAAAACAAATAAACTTATAGCAACATGGGGGCCCAGACCTAGTGTTGCGAGTAAAATGGTTGCAGAATATAAAACGATACACGGAGTACTCACACCAGAATTTAAACAAGAGTTACAGGTATGGTACAATAAGGATAAAGGGCAAAATACAATTCAGGATCTTAAACAGCTTATCTCCTAGCCTTGTCCCGGAAAATTATAGGTTATTGTACCTAGTTGGGAGTCTTTTCCTGCTTTTGAAGAAAATCGCGAGTTGTTCGCATATTCCATAGCACTGTCAATTAAGCACCCATTGGTGGTTGTGGATAAGCCTCTGTTAAATGTTGCTTTTGTAATATAACCCAATTCATCTACTTCGATGGATAGAACTATTTTTCCGCCGGCATTGCAGGTATATACAGGATTGGGAAGGGCGATGGCCTTTCGGTCTACCAACCGATACCTTATTGTGGTTTTTCTACTGGTACCGTTTGAGCCACTTTCCTGCTGGGCATTACTTTTTTCGATTTGCGCTTTGGTTTCGGCAATTTTCTCTTTTGCTTTTTCAATACTTTCTGAATTTGAACCTTCGGTATTTTTAATAGCAGCTTCCAGCTCGTCCATTATTCGTTGTAAGTCTTCTGCGGAAAGATCTTCATTAGTATTCTGTGTTTCTTTTAAAAATTTCTCTGCTTCGTTGTAGGCACGATTTGTTTCTATAGCAGTTAAATTATCTTCTGAAGCAGCCAACGCTTCCATTTCTTCTTCGGTTAAAACAGGTTCGTCCTCATAGGCAACATCATATTTTTCATAGACTTCTTCTGGTTCACTCGACAATTTTATAGAGTATAAAATAAGAAAGAATATTCCGAAGAGAAGCGACGTAATCAAAAATGCGCGGTATGAATAGTTAAAATTCATGAATGCAAGAAACTAATTTTTAGTCAAAACTCAACATAAATCGAGCCAATTGTAGCTTTTTTAACGTGTTAACAGGTCTTCAAACGCAGCAACACTTATAGCGTCCTCTACATCAAAATCTCCAATTTTAGTACGTCTTAAAGCCGAAAGATGAGCTCCATTATCTAGTGCTTTCCCAAAATCGTGCGCTAAAGATCTGATGTAGGTTCCTTTACTACAAGCCACTCTAAAGGCAACATTTGGCATTTCAATATTTGTGATTTCAAAGGCCAAAATATGTACTTCCCGCTTTGGTATTGTCACTTCTTCGCCTGCTCTGGCATATTCATATAATCGTTTTCCTTCTTTCTTTAAGGCTGAAAAAACCGGAGGTTGTTGTAAAATATCTCCAATAAATTGATGAGTTGCTTCTTGTATCTGTGTTTCGGTGATCGCTGAAGTTTTAAAGGTAGCATCCACTTCCGTTTCCAAATCATAACTTGGTGTTGTAGCACCCAAGGTAATTGTTCCTGTGTACTCTTTATGTTGTGCTTGGTAGGTGTTGATCTGTTTGGTAAACTTTCCTGTACAAATAATAAGTAAGCCTGTCGCCAACGGATCTAAAGTGCCAGCATGACCAACTTTTATTTTTTTAATCCCATATTGCTTCTTAATTAAATACCGCAGTTTATTCACCACTTGAAAAGAAGTCCATCCCAACGGTTTGTCGATTAAAAGTACTTGTCCGTTTTTGTAATCTTCTCCAGTCATTACGATGAATATAATCCGAATCCTATGGCTGTCAACCCTACAATAACACAATACACTGCAAAATAGGAAAGCTTACTCTTCTTTACCAGCGTGATCATCCAGGTGCAGGCGATCAAGCCGCAGATAAAAGCTGCTGCAAAACCTAGTCCGAGTGAGATGAAATTAGTACTTTCTGTGGTAAGCTCGCCTCCTACAAGATCTTTGGCTATTTTTCCGAAGATCAACGGAATGACCATAAGAAAAGAAAAACGAGCCGCTTTTCCTTTATCATTTCCTAATAATACTGATGTTGATATGGTGGCACCACTTCTTGAAATACCTGGCAGCATTGCAATGGCCTGTGCAATTCCAATTACAAATGCATTGCTGTAAGAAACTGGCTTTTCGGTATTTTTTGCCTTATCTGCGAACCAAAGTAAAACTGCGGTTACTATAAGCATCGCGCCTACAAAGGCAATGTTTCCTCCAAAAAATGCTTCGAGTTGTTCTTCAAAAAGTAATCCGACAACCACGGCAGGCAGCATCGATATACTAATTTTTACAATAAACTTTGTCTCCTCATTCCATTGGAATTTAAAAAGATGTGTGATAATTTCGAGAATATCTTTTCTAAAAACCACGATGGTACTCAACGCAGTTGCAAAATGAAGCACTACTGTAAACAAAAGGCTTTCTTCTGGAACCGAAGTATCGCCTAAGATAGCTTTTCCTAATTCAAGATGACCGCTGGAAGAAACAGGTAAAAATTCGGTAAACCCTTGGATAATTCCAAGAACAATGGCTTCCCATGCGTCCATGTTTATTTGCCTTTAGTTGGATTCAATAAAATGGCATACACTTCTATTCCGAAGCCAATCAAAATAAGTGCAGGTGCTAAGCGAATACGTCGCCAGTTATAAATCTCGGGGTTAAACACATTTGGATCATCACTACCGCCACCCATCATTAAAATAAATCCAACCGCAATAAAAGCGATGCCAATCAACATAAACGTATAGTTCTTTTTTTCAAAAATGAAGGTTTCATTTTTTTTAGCTTCTTGTTTTCGTTTTTTCTCTCCCAAAATGTTAATATTTAATCTTCGAATGATTCTCTTTCCGAAGAAAATTCTGTAAAAATTATGTTATCACCTATTGCCAGCTGCGCAATATGCTCAGATGTTCCATAAAATAATCTAGGCAGGTGCAAGGTAACTTTTTTTCCTAAAACTATTGAATCTAAACCCGCTACAGTTAGTCCTCTCTCGGTACCACGGTTAATATAATAAAAATCTGTCCCTCCATCTTTAAAAACAATATCATAGGAGGAGGTCTCATAAATATCGGTAACTGTAATGTCAATGATATCGCATTCTTCTGGTTTTGGATCTTGTATGAGGCAGCTTTGCAAACTCACCATCACTGCCAATAAAAGCATTATTTTTTTAATAATACAATTCATCTGTTCTTAAATTCAGGAAGCGTTGCGTCGCAAAAAAAGTGCTTAACCAGGTAATAAAAAAGCCCATAAATAGCACAAAAACAAACAGAGCTCCTAATAAAACCTTGTCGTTTAATAGATATAGCTCTGGAAAACTTTTATCAACATAATATAATACTGCTGCCATTCCAATCATAGCGACTACGGCACCGATCAAACCCAATTTAATAGAATTCCATATAAAAGGTTTGCGAATAAAACGTTTGGTAGCTCCTACCATCTGCATGGTTTTTATGGTAAAACGCTTTGCATACACCGACAATCGTATTGAACTATTTATTAATAACACCGCAATAAATAAAAATAATCCAGCAACCACTAAAACCCAAAAACTGATCTTTTTTACATTATCTGTTAGCTGTTGAATAAGGGGTTTATCATATACTACATCATCTACAAAATCCTTGCTTTTTATTTCTGAAACAATCTCTTCTACCTTTTCAGGCGTGACAAACTCGGCTATCATACGTACATCGATACTATTTTGTAACGGGTTATCCCCTAGATACTCCATAAAATCTTCGCCAATCACAGCGCTGTGTTCTTCTGCCGCCTGTTCTTTACTTACATACTCGGCAGATTTGGTATAATCTGCAAGTGCCAGACTTTGCTTCAGTTGAGTAATCTCTACTTCTTTTGCTGAATCTTTCAGAAAAACAACAATAGGGATTTGCTCCTTAAAATAATCACCCACCCGCTTGCTATTCAGTACTAAAAGACCTAATAAACCTAATAAAAATAGTACCAATGAAATACTTATCACTACTGAAAAGTAAGACGATATCAATCTGCGTTTTTGATATTTTTCAAAAGATGTGGCCATAGGTACTAGTAGCGATTAATATTAATTTATGTGCTGTAAAAATACAATCATTTATGTAAACGCAAGTCAGTAAGATTATAGTATTTGTAGCATTCTCAATTTCAATCTTCATTTATGTGTTAATTTTGGGGATTCCTGTTAAATTTACACCTATCAAAATTATTTCAAGGCATCAAAAATATACTTCAGGATATAAAAATTTCCAGACCTGGATTGTGGTTTCCTACGGTATGGATCTATCTGGTTCCTTTTAAATTAGCTGCTAATTTCTGGTTCGAGCCTAACTTCTGGATTGGGTTGTTCTTTGTAATGTTTCCGCTAAATTATTTGGTTTACGGATTAAACGATTATAATGATGTTAAAGCAGATGCTGCCAATGCTCGTAAAGGAAACTTTTTATTTGGAGCTCAAGCCAGAAAATCTCAATTAGCTTCGGTGCCATTTAAAATTGGACTGGTATTGATTCCCTTCTTTATTTATTTTACCATCATTAGAGGTTGGGAAATGTTGATACTACTAATTTTTATGGTGGTTATAAATATCATCTACAATTTTCAACCTTTTAGACTAAAAGAAAAACCTCCTTTTGAAATCTGTATTCAGATTGGATATGTGTTTACGGCTTTTTTTAGTGTACTACTTAATGACCTAGAGATGATTCCGTGGCAAACCATTTTGTACCTGACGTTGTTTGCTTTTCAGGCACATATAGCAGGAGAGATTATGGACATCGAACCCGATATGGCTACCAAAAAGAAAACTACGGCTACGCTTATAGGTCGGAAAAATTCTAAATTTTTGATGTTGGGGTTCCTGCTAACCGAAGTATATATCCTTACCTTCTGGTTTCAGGATTATGTATTGGGTGGCTTTTTGGCACTTTTTTCACTCTGGCTAATGGTTGACGTTTTTATCTTTTTTAAAGGAAAACCGTACACCGTTCCGCAGATGAAACTCTTTGGAATTGCCATGAATATTTCTGCCTTACTCTCTATGTTATGGGCGCTCTATTCTGGCACGTTATTACATCCCAATTTTTAATCGATGACGGCTTTTACTTCCACATAGAAGTCTTAAATTTGCATTTTATTTTTAATCTAAACGGTTGTTCTTTTTTGAGATCCCCGTTTCCATGAGTATTTTAATGAGCAGCTATCACTATAACGATATTGAAAAAAAATGGCAAGAATATTGGGCTAAAAATCAGACATTCAAAGCCGAGAACCAAAGCGAAAAACCAAAATATTATGTGCTGGATATGTTCCCGTATCCGTCTGGCGCAGGATTACACGTTGGGCATCCGCTAGGCTATATTGCAAGTGATGTCTATGCTCGTTACAAACGTCACAAAGGCTTTAACGTACTACACCCTCAGGGATATGATAGCTTCGGATTGCCTGCAGAACAGTACGCAATCCAGACAGGGCAGCACCCTGCCGAAACCACCAAAGTAAATATTGAAGGCGGCGTCGATAAGGCTGGAAATAAGATTGAAGGCTATCGCAAACAGATGGATCGTATTGGATTTTCTTTTGACTGGAGTCGGGAGTTTCGTACTTCGGACCCAAGTTATTACAAATGGACGCAATGGATCTTTACTGAATTATTTAATTCGTGGTACGATAACGCTTCCGATAAAGCGAGACCTGTTTCAGAACTTGTTTCAATTTTTTCTTCGGAAGGAAATACAACTATAGATGCGGCTTGCGATTCTGATATTGAAGATTTTTCCGCAGCAGAATGGAATGGCTTTTCAGAAGAAAAAACACAAGAAATTTTACTCCAATACAGACTCACCTACTTAGCTGAAACGGAAGTGAACTGGTGCCCAGAACTTAAAACGGTTTTAGCAAACGATGAAATTGTCAACGGAGTTTCAGAACGTGGAGGACATCCTGTGGTACGCAAAAAAATGATGCAGTGGAGTATGCGAATTACTGCCTATGCGCAACGTTTATTAGATGATTTAGATACCATCGACTGGCCACAACCGTTGAAGGACTCCCAGACCAACTGGATTGGGAGATCAAAAGGAGCTTCGGTTACTTTTACTGTCATTCCAACAGAGCGAAGCGACGAGGAATCTCATAAAATTGAAGTCTTTACGACACGACCTGATACGATTTTTGGTGTTTCATTTATGACATTGGCACCAGAACATGAACTGGTGTCTAAAATAACCACCGATGCACAAAAAGACGACGTAGAAGCCTACGTTAAAGCGACGGCAAAACGAAGTGAACGTGAACGCATGGCAGATGTAAAAACGATCAGTGGCGTCTTTACCGGTGCGTTTGCAGAACATCCTTTTACAGGTGTCCCTGTGCCTATCTGGATTGGGGACTATGTATTAGCAGGCTACGGAACTGGTGCTGTGATGAGCGTACCTTGTGGGGATCAAAGGGATTACGATTTTGCAAAACATTTTGACATTGCCATTCCTAATATTTTTGAAGGAGTTGACATTTCTCAAGAAGCCTACGCCGACAAAGAAAATACGGTCATTACGAACAGTGATTTTCTCAACGGATTAGATTACAAAAAAGCGACCGAAAAAGCTATTAAATCCTTAGAAGAAAAAGGACAAGGCACTGGAAAGATCAATTACAGATTACGGGATGCGGTCTTTAGCAGACAACGCTATTGGGGAGAACCTTTTCCAGTCTATTATAAAAACGGAATGCCGCAAATGATCGACAAAAAGCATTTACCCATTGAGCTTCCTGAAATTGAAAAATACTTGCCTACCGAAACGGGCGAACCGCCTCTAGGTCGTGCCGATGTTTGGGCTTGGGATACGAATAAGTTTGCAGTAGTCAGTAATCACTTGATAGATAATGAAACTGTCTTTCCTTTAGAACTCAACACTATGCCAGGTTGGGCAGGCAGTAGTTGTTATATGTTCCGATATATGGATCCGCATAATACAGAAGAATTCGCAAGTAAAGAAGCCTTAGACTACTGGCAGAATGTTGATCTGTACTTAGGCGGAAGTGAACATGCGACGGGTCACTTATTATACAGCCGTTTTTGGACCAAGGCGATGTATGATTTAGGTCACTTACCTGTGAATGAACCTGTCAAGAAATTGATTAACCAAGGAATGATTTTGGGGGAGAGTGCTTTTGTGCATAGAATCGAAGGAGAAAATAAATTTGCTTCTGCTACTAAGGCTTCGGAATATGAAACTCAAGCAATTCATGCCGATGTTTCTTTAATTAACGCTTCAAACGAACTAGATATAGACGCTTTTAAAAACTGGCGCCCCGAATTTAAAGATGCTGAGTTTCTTACTGAAGAAGACGGTACTTTTAAAGTCTCCCGTGAAATCGAAAAAATGTCCAAATCCAAATACAATGTGGTCAATCCGGATGACATTTGTGATCGCTATGGCGCCGACACGCTACGTATGTATGAAATGTTTTTAGGTCCGTTAGAGCAGGCAAAACCATGGAGCACGGCAGGAATTAGTGGCGTGAATAGTTTCCTTCGAAAATTGTGGAAATTATACCACTCAGGTGCCGATGAAAATTTTGAAGTTTCCGAAGCAAGTCCTTCAAAAGATGCGCTAAAGATCTTACACAAAACGATTAAGAAAGTAGAAGAAGATATTGAAAATTTCAGTTTTAACACCTCGGTTTCCACTTTTATGATTGCCGTGAATGAACTCACTGCGTTAAAATGCAACAACCGTAAAATTCTGGAAGGATTAATCGTATTGATTTCGCCTTATGCGCCACACGTTGCCGAAGAGCTTTGGGAAAAATTAGGTCATATGCAAAGTATTTCGACAGCACCTTTTCCAAAGTTTGAGGAAAAACATTTGGTTGAAAGCAGTAAAGAATACCCTATTTCTTTTAACGGGAAAATGCGTTTTACCCTTGAGTTATCTTTAGATTTGTCTAAAGACGACATTGAGGCTGCCGTAATGGCACATGAGAAAACAGCACATTATTTGGAAGGTCGTACCCCTAAGAAAGTGATTGTTGTTCCAGGAAAGATCGTAAATATCGTTGGATAAAAATTTGCACGCTTTTTGCTATCTTTAAATAAGTAATTAATTTAAAAATCATCCGCTTTCGCGGAAATTAGTATGATAGGATATTATGTAATCGCAGGAATCATCTTTTTAGTAAGCATGTATGTAAGTAACAAGCTAAAAAGTAAATTCAAAAAATACTCTCAAGTTCGTTTACAAAACGGAATGAGCGGAAAGGAAATTGCAGAACGAATGCTGGCCGACAATGGTATTACCGATGTGCAGGTCATTTCTACCCCAGGTCAGTTGACCGACCATTACAACCCAAAGAATAAGACCGTAAACCTTAGCGAGCCTGTTTATGAACAGCGCAATGCAGCGGCTGCAGCGGTTGCCGCACACGAATGTGGTCATGCAGTTCAACATGCCACAGCCTATAGCTGGTTAAAAATGAGAAGTGCTATTGTCCCAGCAGTTGGGGTAAGTAGTAAGCTTTCTAATTTTATAATTATGGCTGGTTTGGTGATGTCTGTTAGCGGATTTTTAGGCACGATAGGAAATATCATATTCTTGATTGGTATCCTATTATTTGCTGTAACCACAGTTTTTGCCTTTATTACTTTACCTGTCGAATTTGATGCGAGTAATCGTGCATTGGCCTGGTTAGAAAAAGAAAATATGGTGACTCCGCAGGAACATGCTGGTGCAAAGGATGCGTTGAAATGGGCAGCGAGAACCTATGTGGTGGCAGCACTCGGATCATTAGCCACTTTATTATATTTCATTTCTATCTTTTTAGGAAGACGTTAGAAACCTTTTTAAAATAAAATTAAATAACCAGCCACAAGTTCAAGAATATAATTTATGAACTTGTGGCTTAGTGTTTTACGATGGCCCCTGTTTTCAAGTCCTTCCCTTTGATTCCATTTTCAAATTCAATCTCAATAGGTTCCATGACTCCTTTCGAATTTCTGAATGCATTAAAATGCAAATGCTCCTTGCTGGTAAAACCTGTCACACCACTTAAGCCTATAGGTTGACCTGCCACAACCTTATCATTTAATTGTACAAGAGATCCATTTTGTTTTAGGTGAACGTATTGTGTAAAGAAATGCATCTCGGGATGATACAACGTGATATAATTTGCATAATCACGCCATTTAAAATCGTTTCCACCTTCGCTATAGCCTTTTATCACGCCTACCACATAGCCATCTGCAACTGCAGAAATAGTATCTCCTTTTTTTAAGGTAAAATCTAATGCATACTTTGAATAGGGTTTATTATGAGAGAAAGAACCTTGGTACCCTTGCATGATTTTATAGGTTTTTCCCTTCGGAAAAGGTAATTTTACTGGCTTTAGTTTTAGTCTTGCTGTATCTGCAGTACTTACCGAAAATTTAAGTGCCAATTCTTCTTTGGTCTGTGTTACTGGAAACTTAAAAACAGTATCTGTTTTGGGTGGAATAAACAATGGAAAATGCTTTGTTACCCAGTTCTTTGCATTAGCTTTTTCTGTAGTAGCTCTTACCAGAAGTGGAGCAAATAAATGGTTATCCACTTGTAGGTAAGCAGAATCGTTTTCAACCGTATACTCAAAATCAACACTAAATTGCTTCAGTTTTTCTTTGGGTAAATTAGAGCAAGAAAAAAATACCCATAGAATACTTATAAGACAGAACTGTTTCAAAGGTTTGGAATTTTCAGCAGAAAATTACAAAAATAAACTCCTATTACCCAAATACATTATCGGGATTATACCCTAGATACGGGACTTCACTTTCGTTAAAAGTAATGCCGTAGTCTTCTAACTCTTTTAATATAGGCTCGTAGACTTCTTTGGTAATTGGAAGCTGAACGCCCGGATTTGTAATTTCTTCATTCAAGATTTTCAAAGCTGCAATCGCTACTGGAAGCCCAACGGTTTTAGCCATAGCTGTAAACGTCTGGTCATCACCTTTGATCACCATATTACTATCTATCTGGAGTTTCTTTCCCTTTAGCTCATATCCAAATTTATGGTACATCACAATCATATCTTTATCTTCTTTCTCGAGCGTCCATTTGTCTTCTAAAATCTTCTGAAGCGCCTGTGCAGGAGTTGCATCTTTAATTCCAATCTTTTTGTCAGGATTAAATATATCAAGCTCCAATAACTTCCCCCACATGAGATCATCCTGATCAATCTTTAAACTATGCCGTAATTTAAGTTCTACAGAATCGGTGGGTGAATACGGTAAAAATAGATTGACAAAGTTTCGGTAGGACAAGTTTTCAGAATCTGGAATGGTATACCCATCATCTGTCATGCCCAACTGCACAAACATATTCCACGCTTTGCTAAACCCTACCCGACGTATCGTTCCGCGGTATAAGGTCAACACATCTTCCAGTCCGTATACGCTTCGGTATTTAAGGGAATTTCTATTCGCGTACGCTTCAAACCTTCCGTGACCTTCAATATCCAAAAATTCTGTTCTACGGAATAATCTGTGGTAAGGAATATATTTATAGGTTCCTTCCTGAATAAATTCTGCTGCGCCTCCCTGTCCTGCCACGACAACGTTTCTTGGATTCCAGGTAAATTTATAATGCCACAAATTATCGTCACTTTCTGGAGCCACCAAACCACCTGTAAAACTTTCAAACAACAACATCTTTCCTCCTTTTTCACGAATACGATCAATCACCTGCATCGCACTCATATGATCTATCCCAGGATCCAGCCCTATTTCATTCATAAACACCAAACCCTTTGATTTCACCTTCGGGTCTAGCAACTGCATCTCGTCACTAATATAAGAGGCGGTCACCATATGCTTTCCAAATTCCAGACAATCTTTTGCTACTTCAATATGATACCTTGCTGGTAGCATTGAGATCACCAAGTCACTATTTTCAACAGCTTCACGGCGTTGCGAACTATTAAAAACATCCAGTAAGATTCCGCGCCCATTAGGGTGGTTACTTGTGAATTTTTGAGCATTCTGGATGTTTAAATCTCCTATAGTAATAAACAATTCTTCGGTTTCAGACTTGTCCAGTAAATACTGAATTAAACTGGTTGCCGAGCGTCCTGCTCCAATAATCAATATATTTCTCATTCTGTGTTTTGTATCTTTGTTCTTTGATTTTCTTCGGAAACGAAAGTACTAATACTTACCTTATTCTATGAAAAAACTAAACAAAAAAATTGTTGTTACCGCCAGCTTTTTAGCAGCCATTACAATCCTCCTTGGAGCCTTTGGCGCCCACGGATTAAAACAATTGGTTTCTACTGAAGCGATTACCACATTTGAAACTGGAGTGCGTTACCAGATGTATCATTGCCTTGCCTTATTAGTAATAGGCTTTGTGACTGTCATTCCAAAGAAATCCCTTTTATGGACGTTTCGTTTTTTTCTCTTCGGAATACTTCTTTTTTCAGGTTCCATCTATCTCCTAGCACTTAAAGACGTCCTTCCCTTTAATGTAGGATGGTTAGGTCCAATTACCCCAATTGGCGGATTGTTTTTTATCGTGGGCTGGATTCGATTGGCAATAGGGTTATTAACATTAAAACAGGATAATTAAGTTTTTTTAAGGTATTTTTCTTCATCCAATTTCTTATTTTTGTATCGCAACAATTAAAATTTAGTATGGTCCCTAATAACCAAACTCAAACGATTTCGTTAGAACAGTACGGAATTAAGAATGCCAAAACTCACTATCAACTTTCTTCAAAACAATTACATGCAGAAACCTTGTCTAAAAATCAAGGAACTGAAGCTAGCTCTGGTGCGCTTGCAGTAAATACCGGCGAGTTTACAGGACGCTCTCCCAAAGATCGTTTTATTGTAAAAGATGACGTGACTCGTGATTTGGTTTGGTGGGGAAATATCAACATTCCATTTCCAACCGATATGTTTGATGCCCTCTATACGAAAGTTGCAGATTATCTTTCAGAAAAAGAACTCTACGTTCGAGACAGCTATGCTTGTGCCGACGAAAATTATAAATTAAATATCCGTGTAATCAATGAGTATCCATGGTCAAACATGTTTGCCCATAATATGTTTTTGCGTCCAACCGAAGCAGAATTAGAGAATTTTACTCCAGAATGGACGATTTTAAATGCACCTGGATTTATGGCAGATCCTGAAGTTGACGGAACACGCCAACATAACTTCGCTATTCTCAATTTTACAAAAAAAATCGCTTTAATTGGCGGAACGGGATATACGGGAGAAATTAAAAAAGGAATTTTTTCTGCGCTTAACTTTATACTTCCCGTGTATAAAAATACAATGCCAATGCACTGTTCTGCCAATGTGGGAGACAACGGCGAAACAGCTATTTTCTTTGGACTTTCAGGCACGGGTAAAACAACCCTATCTGCAGATCCTAACCGAAGATTAATTGGAGACGACGAACATGGCTGGACCGCAGAAAATACGGTGTTTAACTTTGAAGGAGGCTGTTACGCGAAAGTGATCAATCTTTCCGAAGAAAACGAACCTGATATTTATCACGCAATTAAACCAGGAGCTATTCTGGAAAATGTAGTGATGAATGAGAATGGAGTGGTAGATTTTGAAGACACTTCAATCACGCAAAATACACGTGTTAGTTATCCTATTTACCATATTGACAATATTCAGGAGCCTTCGATTGGTGAGAATCCTAAAAATATATTTTTCTTGACCGCAGATGCGTTTGGTGTATTGCCTCCCATTTCAAAATTAACGCCAGGACAGGCTGCCTACCACTTTATTAGTGGGTATACGGCAAAAGTAGCTGGAACAGAAGAAGGTATTAACGAACCTACTCCTAATTTTTCAGCTTGTTTTGGAGCGCCATTTATGCCTTTGCATCCTACCAAATACGCTGAGATGCTTAGTGCAAAAATGAAAGCGGCCGGAGTCAATGTATGGTTAGTAAATACTGGATGGACTGGAGGACCTTATGGAGTGGGAAGCCGAATGAAGTTAAAATATACACGTGCCATGATCACAGCTGCCTTAGAAAATCAGTTGAACGATGTCCCCTACGAAAAACATCCTATTTTCGGGTTGCATGTACCACAATCATGTCCAAACGTCCCTTCAGAAATATTAAATCCGAAAGAAACTTGGAAAAATAAGAAAGCATATGAAATTCAGGCGAATGAACTTTCGGCTTCATTTAAAGAAAACTTTAAAAAGTTTGAAGAATTTGCCAATGACGAGATTATGGCAGGAGCTCCGAGTGTATGATTAGTTTAGATTTCTCTTTTCAATAAAAAAACGTTTTAGGAGTGCTGAAGCTTCTTCAGCAAGAACACCTCCTTTCATTTTAGTTTTAGGATGAAGCTTTGTGTTCATTGTAATACACCCACGTAGCTCATCTCTCGCTCCATACACAATATTAGAAATCTGACTCCAAAACAACGCGCCAGCACACATTTGGCAAGGTTCAATGGTAACGTATAATGTACAATCTATTAAATATTTTCCGCCCAAAGAATTTGCTGCAGCAGTAATTGCCTGCATTTCGGCATGAGCAGTCACATCGTTTAAAGTTTCGGTAAGATTGTGGGCTCTGGCTATAATCTGATTATTTACAACCACAATAGCACCAATAGGCACTTCTCCTTTTTCGTAAGCTGTTTCTGCCTCTTGTAAAGCACGCTTCATAAAATAAGCATCGTCGTAGGGTTTGATCATTTTTCAGTATTCAGATTTCAAAACTACAAAATAAGGTATTAATCAATTATCAATAACTGTATCTTTGTGTTGTGTCAAAATCAATGTTAGATACCATTACTTTTCCTAAAGATCTTCGGAAATTTTCACCGCAAGACTTACCACAACTTGCACAGGAGCTACGTGACTTTATTATCAATATTGTTGCGGTTAAGGAAGGACATCTGGGGGCCAGTCTGGGTGTTGTAGAATTGACCATTGCACTTCATTATGTATTTAATACGCCTGAAGATTTACTCGTCTGGGACGTGGGCCACCAAGCGTATGGACATAAAATCCTAACTGGCCGTAAAGAGATTTTTCATACCAACCGACAATTAAACGGGATTAGCGGCTTTCCAAAAAGAACAGAAAGCAATTTTGACACTTTTGGAACTGGACACAGCAGTACAGCTATTTCTGCTGCACTTGGAATGGCAATTGCGTCAAAATTAGCTGGCATTACTAATAAACAACACATTGCGGTAGTGGGTGATGCTTCAATTGCTAGTGGAATGGCTTTCGAAGCGCTGAACCATGCTGGTATGACAGCTACTAATTTGCTAGTTATCCTAAATGATAATGCTATTGGCATTGACCCGAGCGTGGGTGCTTTAAAAGAGTATTTAAGCAAAGTAACTTTAGACGGTGCTCCAGAAACAGATAATATCTTTGAAGCGCTTAATTTTAACTATTCGGGACCTGTAGATGGTCATGATTTGGAAATTTTACTGTCTGAATTAGAACGCTTAAAAAATGTTTCTGGCCCTAAGCTTCTGCATGTTATCACTACAAAAGGAAAAGGACTTCGCCAGGCAGAAGAAAATCAAGTCGCCTATCATGCCCCAGGGAAATTCAATGCACTTACCGGAGATTTACATCCCAAGAGTAAAGAAGTACTTCCTCCAAAATTTCAAGATGTTTTTGGAAAGACACTGGTTGAACTTGCCAGAAAAAACAAAAATATAATTGGTATTACCCCTGCCATGCCTTCGGGCAGTTCTCTTACTTATATGATGGATGCATTTCCAGAAAGAGCGTTTGATGTAGGAATTGCCGAACAACATGCTGTAACCTTTGCTGCCGGATTAGCAACTCAGGGATTGCATGTATTTTGCACGATTTATTCAACGTTTTTACAGCGAGCTTATGACCAGATAATTCATGATGTATGCCTTCAAAAAATTCCTGTTATTTTTTGTTTAGACAGAGCTGGTCTCGTGGGTGAAGACGGAGCAACGCATCATGGTATTTTTGACATCGCCTATTTAAGATGTATTCCAAATTTGATTGTTTGTGCGCCGCGAAATGAAGTTGAACTTCGGAATATCTTATATACTGCCCAAAAGGGGTTGGAACTTCCCATTGCCATTCGATATCCTCGAGGGAGAGGTACGCTTATAGATTGGCAGCAGGGTTTCACAGAGATTGAAATCGGAAAAGGAATAGAATTAAAAAAAGGAAATAAGGTGGCTGTACTTAGTTTTGGAACAATGGCAACCAATGTAGTTACAGCGATTGAACGCTTTACTGAAACTTCAGAAAAATTGGCCATTGGACATTATGATATGCGATTTACCAAACCATTGGACGAGGTATTATTGACCCAAATATTCAACACCTATTCAGAAATAATAACGGTGGAAGATGGAGTAAAAGCGGGTGGATTTGGCAGTAGTATTTTAGAGTTTGCTTCCGAAAAAAAATATCAAAATAAGGTTATTCTAATGGGTATCCCAGATACCTTTATAGAACACGGCACTACTGATGAGCTTCAGGAAATGTCAGGAATTTCTTCAGAAAATATCTACTTTCAGATCAAAAATGTATTATAAAAAAAGGGCTCCAATTGGAGCCCTTTTTAGTTGTCCTACAAAAAAATTATTCAATGATAATCTTAGCTGTATGTGTAAAGTTATCATTAGAAATTGTTAGTACATAGACACCTGAAGTTAAAGAACCAGCATTAATATTTACAGTATCCTGAATGCTCATATCATTTGAATAAACCTGTCTTCCGTTGATATCAAATATAGAAACATTTGCATCATCTAAAGCTACGATTGAGCTAATGTTGATATTTCCATTAGATGGGTTAGGATAAATTCTGAAGTTATTATCAAAATTATTTTCTGCAGTTCCTAGAGTACAATCTGGTCCTGTTGGCACATCGAATGCCTGCGTTCCATCACTTCTATCATTCACACTACCTTGATCTGCACTTGCTCCTAAACCACGTCGTGCAAAAGTTTCCCATATTAAGCATCGATTAGCGCCGCCATTAATTAATTCATCTGCTTGTAAAATAGCATCTCTACCATCTACAAATCCAGGACTACAGCCTTGTAATTTAAGACCATCCATAACAAGTTGCATTACGATATTATTACCTCCTGTTCCATTATATAAATCTTCATCAAAACCATATTGATCTACAAAAGCCCAGTTTAAATCCCATAACATTGTCGCCCATACATATCCCGTACGGTGAGGAGACTCATTGTTTGAGTACGTAGCAATTGTAGCATAGGTAGATGGGTTTACAGTAAAATCTGTACTATATCGAGTTGGTCTTATACCAGATCCCGTCGTAGTTTGATTCGTAACAAATGTTCCTATTCCTCTTGCATCGGTTCCATCTTGGCCAGGCTGAATTGTTATCATAAGTCCGAACCAGTCACTCCACCCTTCTCCCATTTGCTCAAGATTTTGAAGACATCCAGGATTAAATCTACCTCCAGTAAGTCGTGTAGAAATACCATGTCCATATTCATGAGCAATAATGCCATTATCAAGACTACCATCTTTTTGAAATGGACCATCTTCATTTAGAGAAACATTGATAGTCTCTCCATTTTCTAATGCAGCTATAATAGCCTCACCAGTATCCTGTGCTATCATTATTGATGGAATTGTAACTTGATTTCCTACATCACCAGGCCCCATTGGGCCGATTGGCCTATCATCTGTAACTACGATTGCTGCAATCGCTCCAGCATTTTCAACAGCCAACATTTTGACACCAAACTCACAAGTTCCTCTTCTAATTACGGCAATATTTCCAGCTAAAGCTGCTTCATTTGTAATATTGTCACAAGCATCATTAGGATCTGTTGAAGTACCCGCATCATCATCAAGTGACAAAGCAAGTGTACCAATTATAGGGTCACTAGCCATTGGCAGTGGAGCTCCAAAGCTTGCCGTAGTTGCCTCATAACTACCCGCAAGAGGCCCATTTGTTATGGTTAATGGTTCACTTGTTCCTGCTGGTGCCGTCCAAAGAAACATATTCATTCTACCATTTTGACCATCTCCAGGAGGGAAAAAGCTTGCATTATTTAAACCAGCACCGTCCTGAGCATCTGCAATCACAGAATCGCTTCCTGTACCTCCATTACCATAATTATTTTCCTGAAAATTTCCACTGGCTTCATCAAAACCATACTGGTACCATATGTCATGCATTATATTGTTCCAATAAAACAAATTAACTGTGGCTCCTTCAATATTATTACGCGGAGCTGTTTCTAAAATTTGAGGAAAGTCAAAATCCAAATCACTTCCTCCATCTGGTGCATCTCCGAATGTTGAACCATCTCCATCAAAATCTTCCTGTGCATACACATTATTTCCTCTAGTTATTGTAAACTCTGCTCCTGTAGCACCATTTGTATCATGCCATCCAAAAGGGGAAGCCACTGGGTCGGCAGGTTCAATAACTAATGAAGAAGAGCCGTGGATAGGACTTTCTACTGGTACGGGGAAAACCCTATATTGAGAACCATCTACCATCATAGTACTTTCTGTATTTTCTTGAGGAAAAAGAATACTAGGTATTTCCTTTTTATTAGCCGAATGTTGGTGTGGGGTTTCTCCAAAGTTACAAGAAAGAACTAGATCTCCCTGATGTATTAGTTCTCCAGAAATAGCATCAATTATAGCTAAATAATAATGACTTCCATCCTGAGTATAGATTCCAACTTCCCATGAAAGTGTTAGTTCAGAATCGTTTTTATGATAAATTAATCTTACAGGAATATTATCATTGGAAATTCCACCGTCATTAAAAACAAAAGAATTTGCATCTATGGTTTCTAGTACTTCTAATCCCTGAGGAGATTCCATTTCTAATGCTGAAGCAGCTCTTGAAACAGCAGTTGCTGCATTTAAAGATGGGGTCGTTCCACTTATTTTTCTTTGAAGATTATTTTCAAAAGAAAGACTAGCATTTACTACAACTCCATTCTTTAAAGCAAATGATGAACTTGTATTTGCAATTTCAACACCCTGAAACTTCTGAGAGACATGAACTACATCCAGCTTCATACTTTGAGAATATGCACTAGAAGATATTTTAATTTCCTGAACATCCTGCTCTTGTAAATTTAATTTGGAAGTATTGTTGTTTAAATATGCACTAATTGTAGACGAATAGTCTTGAGCACTTACGATTGCTGTAATCATAAATGTCACGAAGTAAATAATCTTTTTCATAAAAAGTAATTTTAATTTATAGGGGTTCAGATTTTCTAAAGAGTTGCTAAAAATATTACAAAGGGTTTGTTTTTTTATATAAATTTTAATTTTTAACATAAAAAAGACAGAAATTATACATTTCCTTTAATTTTTTGGAATATTTGCATTGCTTTTCCATCGGTTAAACGAGAAATATAAGTACAACATTCCAACATGTTTTGATAGACTGAATTTTCGGAAATAAGTATGTCTGTTTTTGCTAATACTAACTTGTCGTATTCTCGTTCTTCTCCTTTCATAATGTTTTCTACAGCAGTACTGTAAACATCGAGTAACGATTCTAAAATAGCGTACCCTGCAATTTCTTTTTCAATCACCTCATCGCTTTTATAGATTTTTTGAATACTTATTTTGAGAATATCTTTAATCTGAGCTTTGTAGTTGCTTTTTTTAAGTAATCCTTCGGAAAACTCACCTTTCAATATAACTTCTTCATTATCTATAAAGGTTTTTACTGCTTCGCCTATTAGCGTACTAATTGCGAGGGATCTTAAGTAAGCTAGCCTGTCTGATGATTTTGTAAGACTATTGTATTTTTCAGTTTTAATCGTATTTCTTACTAAATTAATCAAATATTCCAAAGCTATTTCTTCTTCTATAAGCCCTAAGTTTATTCCATCTTCAAAATCGATAATCGTATAACAAATATCATCTGCAGCTTCCACAAGAAAAGCCAATGGATGTCTGGAGTAGCTACAATTTTTTGCGTCTCCTCTTTTTAACAACTCAAGTTCTTTTGCAACTTCCTTAAAAAAGGAAGTGTCGGCCTGAAAAACTCCGTATTTCTTGTCTGCTATATGAGTGGTGGGTTTTTTAGGAAGAGACTCTTTTGGATATTTCATAAAAGCCCCTATAGTTGCATACGAAAGGCGCAATCCGCCTTCGACTCCGTTTTTTGTTTCGGTTAAAATTTTAAAGCCATTCGCATTTCCTTCAAAATCTACCAGATCCTGATATTCTTTTTCTGAAAGTAATTTCTTAAAACGTTTTCCATTTCCGTTAGCAAAATACGCTCCAATTGCTTTTTCACCACTATGACCAAAGGGCGGATTCCCAATATCATGTGCTAAAGAAGCGGCGGCAACGATAGCACCAAAATCATTAAAATGGTACCCATGAACGGATTTTAGATGAGGGTACTTTTCAAGAATTGCTTTTCCTACCGCTCTTCCCAATGACCTTCCAACTACCGAAACTTCCAAACTATGAGTAAGCCTAGTGTGAACGAAAGATGTTTTAGATAAAGGAATTACCTGAGTTTTATCCTGTAAGCTTCTAAAGGCTGAAGAAAATATGATACGATCATAATCTACTTCAAAACCTAGTCTCGTTTCATCCTGCTCTATACGTAATCGTTTGTTTGTGTCGCCTTGTCGTCGCAGCGACAATAGCGATTCCCATTGCATCATACCCTAATTTATTTTTTAGCAAGATAAGGTTAAGATTCTTCATTTTAAAGTCTGAAAAGAATTTTTGAGGGTTAACCTTTAGGTAACATATAGGTAACGCTATTATGATAATCAGTTAATCTCATGGTAACATCCAACCTAGCTATTTGAAGTTACTTTGCAGCAGAAATTTTAAACGACTAATGAAAACACTTTTTACCATTATATGTTTAGCTTTTGCCAGCATATCCGTTGCGCAAGAAACGGGTAGTATTGTAGGTAAACTTACTGATAAGGATTTTAATGATGAACCCTTGGCATTTGCAAATGTTATTATTAAGGGTACAACAAAAGGAGTTACTTCAGATTTTGATGGATTATATGCATTAGAAAATCTTGCTGTTGGAACCTATACTTTAGAATTTAGTTTTGTTGGGTATGAAACTGTTGAAATCCCTGATGTACTTGTTGAAGCAAACAAAGTAACTACTGTAAACGTCCCAATGGGAGTGAGTGCAGCAGCGTTAGATCAAGTAGTTATTACAACGACTACTAAAAGAGAAAGTGCAGTTGCCTTATTAATAGATCAGAAAAAAGCATCCACCATTAAACAAAGTATTGGAGCAGAACAGCTATCTGAGCAAGGAGTGAGTGATGCTGCGGGCGCAATTACAAAAATATCTGGTATTTCAAGACAGGAAGGAGGAAGTAATATCTATGTACGAGGTCTAGGGGATCGCTATTTAACTACTACCTATAATGGTTTGTCACTTCCCTCTAACAATATTGAAAGAAAAAATATTGACTTAGGTCTTTTTACCTCAGACATCATTCAATTTGTTACGGTAAGCAAGGCATACGACACTCAGTTTTATGGTGATTTTGCAGCAGGAAATGTTGATGTCGTCGCTAAAGATTATTCTGGAAAAGGTTTTTTAGACATTGAATTAGGGACAGGTTTTAATAGCAGAGCTATAGGCGAAGATTTTGTTAAGAGTGAAGGCACTAGTTATTTTGGATATTATAACAGATATGACAACAATCCTTTTGCAGTAGTATTATCACATGGAATTGACCCTGAAGATGCTGGAACTCCAATTAGAAGTATTGGTAGTATCTCTGGCGGAACATCATGGGATGTCTGGAATGAAGGAAAGCTAAGTGTATTTTTCACAGGTTCATTCGACAATAATTTTGAATACAGAGAAGGAACAGCAGTGGACTATACCACTGTCGAAAAAAAGAGGTTTCCCAATATTGAAGAATACGAATATTCTACAACGACAACAGGGATGGCCAATATTATATTAAGAGCCAGTAGTGACCACAAAGTAAGTTTTAATTCTTTATTTATTAATCGAGCTTCAGACCAAGTTGGCTATTTTGGAACCAAAGGCCTTGGGTCAAATCGTGATGCAATTTTAGATACAGATCGTGGATTTTTCCAACAAAATGTTCAGTTTGAACAAGACATGATTTTCGTAAATCAGATAATTGGAACTTCCAAAATTGATGAAAAAATTGAAGTTGATTGGGGTGTAGGTTATAATAAAGTTTTTGCGCGTCAACCAGATCGTAAGCGTGTAAGTATTGAACGATATGATCTTTTTTTAGATAACGACCCGACCACAAATGCATCGTTCTTTAATAATAATGATTATGATAACCAGCGCTATTTTCAAAACGTAGAAGAGGAAGAACTTAATAGCCGCTTAAATGTAGCCTATAAAGCAAGTGAAAAAGTAACGCTTAATTTTGGTTACCAAGGGCGAACTAAAGAGCGTTATTTTGAAAATATTCGGTATGGATATGACTTCATAGAACCCAATACTCCAGCTACAGATTTTAATAATTTTAATTCGGTATTTGATGTCTCAAACCTAGGTACCATATACAATACTAAAGTTATTAATGCTATACCAACCCTATCAAATACTAATAATCCTGGACTTCCTGAAAATACCTTTAAAGGAAATCTTGATGTCTATGCGGGATATATTAATGCTGTAATCAATGCGGGTGAAAAATGGACAATTGTTCCTGGATTAAGAGCAGAGTCCTTTAATCAAGAAATTGTATACGATGTCATTAATATTGTAGCTTCCGATCCAGGCTTCAGAAACTCTTACGAAAACTTTTATCTTCCTAGTTTAAGTATAAAATATGCATTAAATGAGGACCAAAATATTCGTTTGGCTGGAAGTAAAACTATTTCTAACCCTGAATTTAAAGAGGTTGCTCCTTATGTGTATGAAGATGTTACACAGCGTATAGGAGGGAATCCTGATCTCTTAAATGACCCTTCTTTTTCTGAAATTATTAATGTAGACCTAAAGTATGAGTGGTTTTTTGGAAGAGGTGAATTATTCTCCATTGCAGCTTTTGGAAAACAAATCAATGATCCAATAAACTTAGTTGTTGCCAATGATGTTACCGGGACGCAACGTTATTTCAGAACGGGTGATAAAGCAGAAGTAATAGGAGCTGAAGTCGAAGTAAGGAAAAATATACTTTATAATGATGATGAGGCACCAAAGCTATCAGCGGGACTAAATGTAACGGTAATGGAGACAAAACAAGACTTGAAAACCATCAACGGGACTTTTAGTACAACATTCGTAAGAGATGAAGATGAATTACAAGGAGCCTCACCGCTACTAATTAATGCAGACATTAATTATAGTCCTGTCTTTGGAAATTACAGACCTAATGTAAACCTAGTGTTCTCCTATTTCGCAGACCGTGTTGATGCTTTAGGATCTGGACAGTTGGGGAATATTGTCGAAAAGGCAGTTCCTACTTTAGATTTTATCTGGAGAAATAAAATAGGTGAAAATTTTGAACTTAATGCTAGCGCAAAAAACATATTAGACCCTAATATTGAAAGGGTTCGTGAAAACACTTCTGAAGGAGATGTCATTCTTTCTGGATATAAAAGAGGTATCAATGCTTCTTTACAATTAAAGTATATTTTTTAATCTGAATACTAAACTGAAAAACAAACAATTAATTAATACGTAAACTAAAAATGAAGACTACTAAAATTTTAATGAGCTTCGCTATCCTGGCAATTTTATTTGCTTCGTGTGAGGCAGACGACACTGCAGAAATTGTAATTAACAATATTGATAACAGTATAGATAATAGTACAAACACTACAGGCGGAGGTAATAACGACTCAACGTCTCCAATTACTATTGGAGGAATCCAAACTACAGATTTAACTTTGGACGGAACAAGAAATTATTTTCTGAATGAGGCATTAATTATGACCGAAGGAACCACATTGACAATCCCAGCTGGAACAGTAATTAGAGCTGCCTCTGGGGCAAATGTATACATTGCAATTTCTCAAGGAGCGAGAATCGAAGCAAATGGTACCGCAAACAATCCCATTATTATGACATCTAATGCCACAACCCAAAACGCGGGTGACTGGGGGGGTCTAATTTTATTGGGAAGGGCTCCTATTAATTCTGTAACTGGAGGTGACGCGACATCTACTTCAGAAATTGGACAACTTCCTTATGGTGGGTCTATATCAGATGACGACTCAGGAGTTATACGCTATGTGCGTGTCGAATATTCTGGTGGAGCTGCAGATGGACAAACCGAAAATAACGGTCTTTCTTTCTACGGAGTTGGAAATGGCACTCTTGTAGAGTATGTTCAAGCGTTTGAAGGCAAAGATGACGGATTCGAATTTTTTGGAGGAACTGTAAATGCACGTTTTCTTGCTGTAAGTGGATCACAAGATGATTCTATTGACTGGACTGAAGGATATAGTGGAAATTTAACAGACGTATATATTGTTCACGGAGTGGAGCATGATAAAGGATTTGAATGTGATGGCTTTAACACTGACATTGGAAATAACTCTGACCCTTTATTCTTTTCTAACCCAACAGTAACAAACGTTACTATCATTGGTAGAGGATCTGCAACTGGAAATGAAGCCATTCGTTTAAGAGCTGGAACTCAAGGCCTTTTTAACAATGTATTGATCCAAGGATTTGAAGAAGGGTTTGATCTTGATGGGGATATGGGTGATAGCCCTACAGGACAATGGGTTCTTGACGGTACTCTTGCTGTTTCTGGGGTTACATTTACAGATGTGATCACAAAAGTTAAAAATGATACTGAGTTTACATTTAGTGATGCTGATTTTATTTCTGGCGATGGAAATGGGACTGGTACAGATTTCGTCACATGGGGTGCTGGATGGGCTCGCAATTAAGTTTCTTGAATTAGCTATATAAAAAAATCCCGCAAATTGCGGGATTTTTTTATATGTCTCAATTTTTTAATTATCTGTTAGACACTACACGGACATCTTTAACTTCATAAGTACTTACTTTTGCTATTCTAGCATTACTATAAACCACTTCCTTAATTTCATTACCGTCAAAAAACTTCCATGTTCCAACTTTTAGACCTTTGTTATAATTTGCAACAGCAGTCTTATTACCCTGGGCATCATAACTTATCCATTCACCTTGCAGCTTATTAGCTAAAGTATAATATCCTGTTTGAGAAATTTCACCATTATCATGATATAGTGTCGCTTCAATTAAATTTCCTTTTTTCTCAAATGTGTCCTTAGGAGAATCTTGTGAAAAAACACTATTCACACAAAATACAATAGCAATTAAAATCAATACTTTTTTCATGACAGGGCAATATTATTATTAATAGTATCAAATATAAAAGATAATTTACTTTAAAACAACATTTAGATAACATTAAGTTTACATTAATTCCGTATTATATTATTTATCAGTTATTTAAATAATACGAAATATACTTGACAGTATATAATTATTAATGATTTATTAATCTTAAGGTGACAATAAAGGCACATTAACTCTATTTCTTTGTCATGTCGTAAGACAACTGCACTTTACTAAATAAATCATTTTAGTTTTTGTCAACTAGATTTATAGTGCAATGAGCTACTCCATATTGGGGTAGCTTTTTTTATACTGATAAACTTAACCTTTTAGAAACATTGAACTTGTAAAATAATCGGTTATTTGCAGCGACAAAAACTAAAATCGATTATAATGAAAACTCACCTTTTGGTGTTTTTGGCATGTATCCTATGCCTTCACGTAGTTCAATCACAAGAAACAACAGATATAAAATTTGGCAAAGGAATGCTCAATTTGGTTGCAAAAGACAGCTCTTGGAGTGTAAAATTCGCACCTAGAATTCAGTTTAGAGCTTCATCATCTTGGGCTCATGACGGAAATCAATATGGGAAACCAGAGCAGAATTTTTTAATACGAAGAGCTCGTCTAAAGTTTGATGGGTTTGCCTATTCTCCAAAGTTAAAATACAAAATTGAATTAGGACTTTCTAATCGCGATGTTTCAGGAGCCAATGAATTTAACAACAATACCCCTAGAATAATTTTGGATGCTGTTATTAAATGGAATTTCTATGAGAACTTTGAATTGTGGGCTGGTCAAACAAAATTACCAGGAAATGTAGAACGTGTTGTTTCTTCGGGAAACCTTCAGTTAATTGACAGATCTATATTAAATAGCAGATTTAATATCGACCGTGATATTGGGTTCCAAATACGACACCATACAATGTTTTCAGAAAAATTTATGATCCGAGAAAAATTTGCTGTTTCTCAGGGAGAAGGAAGGAATGTTACAACCGGAAATATAGGAGGCCACCAATACACTGGAAGGTTTGAAATGTTACCGTTTGGCGAATTTGAAGGTGGCGGCGATTATTCTCAAAGCGATCTTAAAAGAGAAAAAACTCCTAAACTAATGCTGGGTGTTACCTACGATTATAATCAGGATGCAGTGAAATCGAGAAGTAATCTAGGTTCCTATCTTGTAACGAGTGATGGTTTTTATGAAACAGACATTTCAACTATTTTTGTTGATGCCATGTTTAAATACAATGGATTTTCATTTATGGGAGAATATACCAACAGAGATGCAGACAATCCAATTGCAACTGAAACAAACGGAACTCCTGCACTAGACGAAGATGGAGTGCCAACAGGCGATGTAGTTTTAGTAGGGAATGGCTTAAACCTACAAGCAGGGTACTTATTTAAGTCTAACTATGAAATTGCTGGCCGATATACTACCCTTAGTTTTGAAGAAATTACAGGACAACGCAATCAAGAAGAGTACACTTTGGGACTTTCAAAATACATTGTAGGACATAAACTAAAAGTTCAAAGTGATTTTACATACGCAACCAGGGGTGGACAAAAAAATGGACTAGAATTTAGAGTGGGGTTTGATCTTCACTTTTAATATTAAAACATAACAATTTGGTAACAAATATTCGTCATTTTAAAATGAAATTTGCACCACTTTAATCAAAATAAACTATGGAAAATATTTATTTATTAATGCTTGTGGCGCTTGCTGTCCTAGCAATTGCAGATTTGGTTGTTGGAGTAAGTAATGATGCGGTAAACTTCCTAAATTCAGCGATTGGTTCTAAAGCCATTTCTTTTAAAACCATCATGATCGTTGCTAGTTTGGGGATTTTCATTGGAGCTGTTTTTTCCAGCGGAATGATGGAGGTTGCTCGTAAAGGAATCTTTGTCCCAGGACAATTCTATTTTGATGAGATCATGATCATTTTTATGGCAGTGATGATCACCGATATCTTGTTACTGGATTTCTTTAATACGCTCGGGATGCCAACCTCAACAACAGTTTCAATTGTTTTTGAATTATTAGGAGCTGCTGTAGTAATGTCATTGATAAAAATAGGTGCAAGTGAGACCGAAACTTGGGGTGATTTAGGAAATTATATTAATACTTCAAAAGCTACCGAAATAATCTTAGGAATACTGCTCTCGGTTGTTATTGCCTTTTCTATTGGAGCCATCGTCCAATGGATCTCCAGAATGATTTTTACATTTCATTACGAAAAGAAAATAAAGAACTTTGGTGCTTTATTTGGAGGCGTAGCTTTAACCGCGATTAGTTATTTTATCTTCTTAAAAGGTCTTAAAGGAACTCCGTTTTATGGAAATTTTCAGGGCTTGTTAGCTGATCAAACTCCCCTACTTATTGGAGGTAGTTTTATTTTTTGGACCTTATTCTCTTTTTTATTTATGAAACTATTTAAAAAGAGCATTTTAATCATTGTTATCGCTGTAGGAACATTTGGTCTTGCCTTAGCGTTCTCTGGGAATGATTTGGTAAACTTTATTGGAGTACCAATGGCTGCCTATCACTCCTATGAAGCCTGGGTTGCCTCTGGAGAAGCAGCTACAACTTTTTCTATGAATATTTTAGAATCAAAAGTTCCTGCAGAACCAATTTTGCTTTTTATTGCAGGAGCAGTAATGGTATTGACACTATGGTTTTCAAAAAAAGCAAAAACTGTTACCGAAACAGAAATTGGACTTTCTAGACAAGGAGAGGGTCATGAAAAGTTTCAACCTAACTTATTATCAAGGGCAATTGTTAAAGGAGGTACTCGCTTATCGGCTGGCCTAAGCATCATTTTACCAAAGTCTACCAGAGAAAATCTTAATTCACGATTTAAAAAACCTGTAATTCAGTTGCCTAAGCATAAAACCTACGAGTTACCGGCTTTCGACATGATTAGAGCTTCGGTAAATTTAATGGTAGCAGGAGTATTAATTTCAATTGCAACTTCTATGAAGTTACCGTTATCTACAACTTACGTAACCTTTATGGTAGCGATGGGTACTTCACTTGCAGACAGAGCATGGGGAAGAGAAAGTGCTGTGTATCGAGTCGCTGGAGTTTTAAATGTAATAGGAGGCTGGTTCTTTACAGCATTTAGTGCTTTTGTTGCAGCAGGTACTTTAGCATATATCATTTATTTAGGCAAAGGAACCGCGATTGCTATCTTGTTACTTCTAGCTATCGGACTCTTAATTAGAAACTATCTTTCTCATAAAAAGAAAGGTGTTGCGAAACTTGATACTACAGGATTAAAGAAAACTGAAAGCAATACGGTACAGGGTATTATTGAGGAAAGTGCAGATAATATAATAAATGTTGTAACCAGAACCAATAAAATTTACTCAGACATGCTTCGTGGTTTGGCTGTTCAAGACACTGGCAAGCTTAAAAAGAGTAAAAAGGGAGTCAAGAAACTCAATGACGAAATTGATGAATTACGTGACAATATCTTTTATTTTATTAAAGATCTTGACGAAAAAAGTGTTCGAGGAAGCAATTTCTATATTATCATACTAGGGTATCTACAGGATGTGGCTCAATCGCTCGAGTTTATTTCTAAAGCAAGTTATAAACACGTCAATAATAATCATAAGCCGCTTCGTTTTAATCAGATTAAGGATCTTCAAGAAATCGATCAATCGTTAGATGCATTATTAGAGGAAATCGAAACTATTTTCAAAAAACGTGAATTCGAAAAAATTGGAACCGTTTTAAATAAAAAAGAAGAACTTTTTCAATATGTTTCTGAAAAAATCGAAAAACAAATTTCACGTACACGTACCGAAGAATCAAGTCCGAAAAACACGACCCTTTATTTTAGTTTGTTATTAGAAACTAAAGACCTTGTAACGGCACTTATGAATTTAATGGAAGAATACTATATTAGTTATAAGAAAGTGTAGTAGGCATAACACCTAGAAACCTCCCTCTACAAAGCACAGAGTGGAGGTTTTTTTGTGTAAGAATTTTTATATTTACTTTCATACATATTGAAACGACATATACTTTATAGCTCTTAATTTCTATTGCGACCTATGACAGATTTCTGGTTTTACATTCAGCTAGGATTTAACCATGTACTTGACTGGAATGCTTACGATCACGTGCTATTTATTCTAGTATTGGTTGCTGTGTATACATTTAAAACCTGGAAAAAAGCACTACTACTTATTACATTATTTACCATTGGACATAGTTTGTCGTTACTGCTAGCGAATTATAATCTAGTCGCAATAGCAGGAAAATGGATAGAGTTCTTAATCCCGGTGACTATTATTTTTGCTGCAATTTATAACTTTATAGTAGCTAAAAAAACACATACGAATACCCGATATCTGATTTATTTGATTACTTTTTTCTTCGGAATTATCCATGGCTTTGGGTTTGCCTCCTATTATAAAATGATCTATGATGAAACCAGCGTAACACCATTGTTATCATTTGCTTTAGGTATAGAAGCCTCCCAAATAGTGATTGTACTTGCGGTATTAGCCGCAGCATTTCTTTTTCAGAAAATACTACATGTTAAAAAAAGAGAGTGGATCATAGGAGTTTCGGCAATAGTCATAGGACGAACCATTCCTATGCTTACAGATTCATGGCCTTTTTAATGGCTTCGGAAAATTTAAGAAAGACTTCGCTGTAACACTTCTCTATTTTTCCTACTAATTAAGTACATTTACTTCAGAAAAAACACACTTCCTTTATGGGAATTAGGAAAGAAAAGCAACACAAATATGATGTAGCCTATCTACGGATGGCAAAAGAATGGAGCAAATTATCCTATTGCAAACGAAAGCAGGTTGGCGCACTTATTGTAAGAGATAAAATGATCATTAGTGATGGGTATAATGGAACACCCACGGGATTTGAAAACTTTTGTGAAGATGAAGAAGGATATACAAAATGGTATGTACTTCACGCTGAAGCAAACGCAATTTTAAAAGTAGCTTCTTCAACACAATCTTGTAAAGGAGCAACATTATATATTACCATGTCACCATGCCAGCAGTGCAGCAAGTTGATTCACCAATCTGGGATTTCTAGACTCGTCTATCATGAAGGATATAAAGATAACTCGGGAGTAAAATTTTTAGAAAAAGCAGGCGTTACAATTACACATATAGAAGATTTAAATTAATAAATGGGTTATCAGAAAAAATATTTGCCACTCCTTTTAAGCATCGCAATCGTTGCTGGTATTTTTTTGGGCTCTAAACTTAATTTTAATGACGCTACTGAAAAAATCTTTGCTACAAATTCTAAAAAAGATAAACTCAACAGGCTTATAGACTATATTGACTATGAATATGTGGATGCTGTGAATACAGACAGTATTGTAGATGTTACCGTAAATGGAATTTTAGAAAATCTCGATCCGCATTCAGTATATATTCCTATAGATCAATATGAAGATAATGCAGACGAAATGCGCGGAAACTTCGTCGGGATTGGAATCAGTTTTTACCCGTATAAAGATTCTATCGCCGTTATTAGAGCTATTGAAGATGGACCGGCAGCAAAAGCAGGAATAAAAGGGGGAGACCGTATTTTGTATGCCGATGGAAAGAAAATGTTTGGAGAAGATTTTTCACAAGATAGCATTACTGCCTACCTTAAAGGGGAAATAAACTCCAAGGTCAAGCTCAAAGTGTATCGAGAAGGAGAAGATGAATTGCTAGATATTACGGTAAAAAGAAATGAAGTGCCACTAATAAGTGTGGATGCGACGTACAAACTCAACGAAGATATTGGTTATATAAAACTGAACCGTTTTTCTGAAACGTCCTACGATGAATTTAAGAATGCCCTAGATGAAGTCCTCGATGAGGGGGCCACTAAAATTGTTCTGGATTTAAGAGGAAACCCTGGCGGATATATTGACGTAGCCGAAAGAATTGCAGATGAATTTCTCTCTAAAGACAAATTAATCTTACTTACCCGAAACAAAAATGGGGATGAAGAACAAACGATTTCTACAAAAAGAGGAGACTTTGAAGAGGGCAGATTATATGTGCTTATTGACGAAAATTCTGCTTCGGCAAGTGAAATTGTAGCAGGTGCGCTTCAGGACAATGACAGAGGAACTATTATTGGAAGAAGATCTTTTGGAAAAGGCCTAGTTCAACGTGAGATGTCGTTAGGCGATGGGAGTGCTATACGGCTTACAATTGCACGATATTACACGCCCACAGGACGTTCTATACAACGTCCTTACGGAAATGGAAATGCAGATTATTATAGCGATTATGAAAACCGCTATCGTAATGGCGAATTAATTTCAGAAGATAGTATTCAGGTGGCCGACTCACTTAAATATGTAACGCCAGGCGGAAAAGTGGTGTATGGTGGCGGTGGCATTACACCAGATATTTTTGTCCCTAAAGATACCAGTGTAGCAAATGAAACCCTTCAGTACGTATCCAGAAGTAATTTTATGAGTTATTTTATTTTTGAATATCTTGAAAAAAACCGAAGTCAATTTGAAGCCATGAATCTCACTAGTTTTTACAATGATTATAAAGTGCCTTCAACTCTTTCCGAAGAATTTATAACGTACGCGAGATTAAATAATGCGCAAATAGACCTATCTGCCTACAAAGCAGACCTGGATCAGATAATTAAAGCAAATATTGCTCAACAAGTATATGGTCCTAATGCTTTCGAGTTTATCCTTAATAAGAACGACACTATGCTCAATAAGATTCTTGAGCTGGAGACGCCAAAACAATAAGAGCCATTACTTTACCTTTTTTGCGATTTTCATACTAACCAGTAAGATTACCAGTAATACAACAACACAAGCAGCCGCTACTAATGTAATAAGCGCTGTACCACTATCTCCTTCCATCAAGCCGTCCAAATCAATCTTTGTAGCATTAAATATCATTAGTCCAGCGGCAATAGCAATCAATATATAAATGAAGGTTTTTTTCATAACTAGTTAAATAATTCCTGAATATTAGATGCAAAAAGCTTCACGGCAATTGCAAGTAAGATCACACCAAAGATTTTTTCAATAATAGCAATTCCATTTTTTCCTAAAAAACGCTGCAAGCTACTGGAAGTACGTAATACGATAAATACCACAATCACATTGATGATTATAGCAACAATGATATTCTCAAGCGCATACTCTGCGCGTAGCGAGAGCAAGGATGTTAAACTCCCAGGGCCGGCAACAATTGGAAAGGCTATTGGGAAAACTGTAGCTGAATCCAAGTTTCCGCTTTTTTGCTTGAAGAGTGTAATGCCAAGAATCATTTCTAACGCAATAAAGAAAAGTATAAACGCCCCTGCCACCGCAAATTCGTAAACATTAATTCCAATAAGTTTTAAAATTTCTTCTCCAACAAAAAGAAAGACCACCAGAACAACCGCTGCGATAATAGAAGCGCGTCCCGATTTAATTTTACCCGATTTTTCTTTCAGAGATATAATAATTGGGATGCTTCCTACAATGTCAATAACCGCAAAAAGTACCATCGTAGCGGTTGCTATTTCTTTGAAACTGAAACTCATAACTGTTCTCTGAAAAATCAGATTTTATTTAAAATTACAAGGCGCAAAATTAAGCATTTAAAATGGTTAACGCGCAGTATTTCTTCGGAAGCAAAAAACTATCTTTGCAAAATGTTTCAATTAGGAAAAACAATAGTTTCTGAAGCGATTATCGAAAAAGAATTTGTGTGCAATCTTGGAGCATGCAAAGGAGCCTGTTGCATCGAAGGTGAGGCTGGAGCTCCCGTTACTACTGAAGAAGTTGAAACTTTAAAACAAATCTATCCAAAAGTTAAACCTTTTCTAAGACCTGAAGGTATCGCTGCTATCGAGGCACAAGGAACTCATATTGTTAGTGACCTTGATGAGCTGGAAACACCTTTAGTGAACGGCAAAGAATGTGCCTATGTAACCTTTACTGAAAATGGAACCGCTAGCTGCGGAATCGAAGATGCGTATAATGCGGGCGAAGTTGATTTTAGAAAACCTATTTCTTGCCACCTATATCCGGTACGTGTCCAGGATTACAGTGAGTTTGCTGCGGTAAATTATCACAAATGGCCTATTTGTAATGATGCCTGCACGCTGGGAAAAGAACTTAAAGTACCTGTTTATAAATTTACAAAAGAAGCCTTAATCCGAAAGTTTGGCGAACACTGGTATGCCGAATTGGAGAAAGTTGCTGCCAAGCATCAAGAATAATTTTTAGTATAAAAATACGTGTTTGCACGTATTGTTTTTAAAATTCCTATTCTCTTATTTTGACGGTACGATATTAGGCCAAATTTATTTCAATGCACAAAACCGTTGCTCTTTAAAAAGGAACGGTTTTTTTTATTTTAAAGCATGGATTTGGTTTCTTCTGAAAATTTTTATGTTAAAATTTCATTCGATTTTTGTTGAAAAATTAGGATTCATCGACAGCATCAAAGTAGCCTAAAAAGACCATGAAAAGCACCCTTCCGAAGCTTTTCAACGACAAAAGTTTAGATTGTTAACAACCCCAGTGTTTGTTTTTTACACAATTGGTTTACAGCCTATTATGTGTCTTATTTAACAAAACAATAAGAACAATTAAAAAAGGGTTGTGTTGAAAACTTTGTTGAAAACCAAAAGCAAAAAATCCAAAAAAACCTTTAAATAATCTGCATATTTGTTAGTCCCTAGTAACCACAAAATTTTAATTTAAAAGCAAACAGGACAATGAGCGCAGTAGAACCAATCTTACAAGAAAACGAAGGACGATTTGTAATTTTTCCAATTCAACACCATGATATATGGGATTGGTATAAAAAATCGGAAGCTAGTTTCTGGACCGCAGAAGAAATTGATCTGCATCAGGATTTAACAGATTGGACGTCAAAATTAAATGACGATGAGCGCTATTTTATCAAACATATTCTTGCCTTTTTTGCTGCGAGTGACGGTATCGTAAATGAAAATTTAGCTGAAAATTTTGTCAATGAAGTACAATACAGCGAAGCAAAATTCTTTTACGGGTTCCAAATTATGATGGAAAATATCCATTCTGAAACCTATTCTCTTTTAATCGACACCTACGTCAAAGACGACAAAGAAAAGGACAAGTTATTTAATGCTATCGAAAATTTCCCTGCGATTAAAAAGAAGGCAGACTGGGCTCTTAAATGGATAGACAGCCCTAGCTTTGCAGAGCGTTTAATTGCTTTTGCAGCTGTTGAGGGTATTTTCTTTAGTGGTGCTTTTTGCTCTATCTTCTGGTTAAAGAAACGTGGATTAATGCCTGGTTTGACATTTTCTAACGAATTGATTTCTCGTGATGAAGGAGTACACTGTGATTTTGCAGTACACCTACACAATCACCACCTAATTAATAAAGTTCCCAAAGAGCGTATCCGCGAAATTATTGTGGACGCTTTAAATATAGAGCGTGAGTTTATAACCGAATCACTTCCCGTAAGTTTAATTGGTATGAACTCTACATTGATGACACAATACCTCGAGTTTGTAACAGACAGGCTTTTGGTAGAATTACAATGTGAAAAAGAATACAACACCAGCAATCCGTTTGACTTTATGGATATGATTTCCCTACAAGGAAAAACAAACTTCTTTGAGAAGCGCGTTTCAGAATATCAAAAAGCAGGTGTTACTAACAAAGACAAAGAGTCGAATAAAATTAGTTTCGACGCAGATTTTTAAGAAAGGCTTCCGCTTTCTCCCCAAAAAGCGGGCTTTTCATATAAAGCATTAATAATTAGCATATTAATACATATGCACAGGACTTTTTATCCGAAAAATTAAACCATAATTACAAAACCCTTCAAAAATGAATGTAGTAAAACGAGACGGCCGCAAAGAACCCATTATGTTCGACAAGATTACAGCACGAGTTAGAAAACTCTGCTATGGTCTTAATGAATTAGTAGACCCAGTTAAAATTTCAATGCGTGTAATCGAAGGGCTATACGATGGAGTTACTACAAGTGAATTGGACAATCTCGCTGCCGAAGTTGCCGCTACTATGACGACCTCACACCCTGATTACGCAAGACTTGCAGCGCGTATTTCGGTTTCAAATCTTCATAAAAATACAAAGAAGACATTTAGTGAGGTAATGGAAGATCTGTACACCTATGTGAATCCGCGTACAGGAAAAAAGGCTCCTTTATTAAGTGATGAGGTTTATAAAGTTATAATGGATAATGCAGATGATCTAGATTCTACTATTATCTACAATCGTGATTTTGGGTATGACTATTTCGGGTTTAAAACGTTAGAACGTTCTTACTTATTAAAATTAAATGGAAATATTGTAGAGCGTCCACAACATATGTTGATGCGGGTTTCTGTAGGAATCCATTTAGACGATCTTGCTGCCGTTAAAGAAACCTACGAGCTAATGTCTAAGAAATTCTTTACGCACGCTACTCCTACTTTATTTAATAGTGGAACACCTAAGCCACAAATGTCTTCTTGCTTTTTATTAACTATGAAAGACGACAGCATTGATGGAATCTATGACACGCTCAAACAAACTGCCAAGATCTCACAATCGGCTGGAGGAATTGGACTTTCTATCCATAACATTCGTGCGACTGGATCGTACATTTCAGGAACTAATGGCACCTCAAATGGGATTGTTCCTATGTTACGTGTATTTAACGATACAGCCCGCTATGTAGATCAAGGTGGCGGAAAAAGAAAAGGATCTTTTGCAATGTATGTAGAACCATGGCATGCAGATATTTTTGATTTCTTAGACTTAAAAAAGAACCACGGAAAAGAAGAAATGAGAGCCCGTGACCTTTTTTATGCTATGTGGATTCCAGATTTGTTTATGAAACGTGTACAGGAAGATGGCGAATGGACGCTGATGTGTCCTAATGAATGTCCTGGACTTTTTGATTGTCATGGAGATGAGTTTGATGCTCTATACCACAAGTATGAAGCAGAAAATAAAGGCCGTAAAACGATTAAAGCACGTGAATTATGGGAAAAAATTATGGAGTCTCAAATTGAAACGGGAACACCATATATGCTTTACAAAGATGCTGCAAACCGTAAGAGCAATCAGAAGAACTTAGGAACCATTCGTTCTTCCAACTTATGTACAGAAATTATGGAGTATACGTCTCCAGACGAAGTAGCTGTATGTAACCTTGCCTCTATTGCGCTGCCTATGTTTATAAAGAATGGCGAATTTGACCATAAAGAACTATTTAGGGTGACCAAAAGAGTGACTAAAAACCTAAACAGAGTCATCGACCGAAATTACTACCCTGTGAAGGAAGCCGAAAACTCTAATTTCCGTCACCGCCCGGTGGGCCTCGGAATTCAAGGGCTGGCAGATGCCTTTATCATGATGCGCTTGCCTTTTACAAGTGATGAAGCTAAGAAAGTAAATCAGGAGATTTTCGAAACTCTATATTTCGCAGCGGTTACTGCCTCTATGGAAGAAGCTAAAGTTGATGGACCTTACCAAACGTATGAAGGATCTCCTATCTCTGAAGGTAAATTTCAACACAACCTTTGGGGCATAGAAGACGAAGAATTAAGTGGTCGTTGGGACTGGGGTAAACTTCGTGAAAAGGTTTTAAAGCATGGAGTTCGTAACTCACTATTAGTTGCGCCTATGCCTACTGCCTCTACCTCTCAAATCTTAGGGAACAATGAAGCATTCGAGCCGTATACCTCAAATATCTACACACGTAGAGTACTTTCAGGAGAGTTTATTGTTGTAAATAAGCACTTATTGGAAGATCTTGTAAGTTTAGGATTGTGGAACGAAGATCTTAAAGAACAGATCATGCGTGATAATGGTTCGGTTCAAAATGTAAACATTCCGCAGGAATTAAAAGAGCTTTATAAAACAGTTTGGGAACTAAGCATGAAAGACATTATCGACATGTCACGCCACAGAGGCTATTTTATTGATCAGTCACAATCGCTTAACCTTTTTATGGAAAATGCAAACTACGCAAAACTTACTTCTATGCACTTCTATGCTTGGAAAAGTGGCTTAAAAACAGGAATGTACTATTTAAGAACTAAGAGTGCAGTAGATGCTATTAAATTTACATTGAAAAATGATGTAAAGAAAGAAGCGCCTGTTACAGTAGAAGCAGCAACAACAGCCATAGCTCCTGCGCCTAAAGAAGTTGTGGTAAATAAAGCTGAAGCGGCAGATAGTGTAGACACCACACCTATGACTCCCGCAGAGTTTAGAGAAATGATGAACAAATCTCAAAATGGAGGGCCGGATGACGATTGTTTAATGTGTGGATCTTAATTTTGGATTAGATTTTAATAGATTAAAAGGAAGCTCTAGGGCTTCCTTTTTTTTGCTTCGGAAACTGATACACCTAAAGAATCTTTATTCCAAGAATATAATTTGAACGTGGCGCGATAGTCAATGCTACTTTATCTCCTTCAGAAACGGAAGCATACATCCTAGAGGTAACTTTAAATTTAGTTCCAGAAATAACAATATAATAGGAAGGTTGACTGCTACTTCTTTTACTTGCCATGGGCATGTGACTTCCAAATTTTTGCTTGCTGCTAAGTATTCCTGAAATAACAGTAACTTCATTAAGCTGAATGTCTTCGTTCGTCTTGAACATAACGGAAGTAAAAATAATAGCGGCAATAATGGGAATAGCTGAAGCTGCTACTCTTGCATAAACTGGAAGTGATTCAAAATAATACGCAATTGCCAAAAAAACAAGCACTAATATATAGATGGGAAGTAGTAGCCACCTAGAACGTTGAAGTTGTTTGCGTTCTTTGAGGGTCATCTTCCTTGTAGTCGTCTTCATATGTGGTTATCTAAGACTTGTTAATTAAAATAGATGCTTTTATAAATATGGACTATAAATCCCTACAAAACCATACGTCAACTGCCTTATTTTATTAAAATAATATTCATTTCTGAAAATCACATAGTTTATTCACCTTTCAATACCTTTGTTGTACATTCAATGATATTTTAATGTCACAACCCAACAATCCCCTTCACGGAATAAAATTAGCAGATATGGTTCTCTATTTGGAAGCAACCTATGGCTGGGAAACCTTAGGAGAGAAAATAAACATTCGCTGTTTTACACACGATCCATCTGTAAAATCGAGTTTAAAATTTCTTCGGAAAACTCCTTGGGCACGTGAAAAAGTAGAACGATTGTATGTAAAGTCGATTAAAAAATAAACTTTTGTTAGGGCACAAAAAAAGCGAGCCTCAATTTTTGAAACTCGCTTTACTGACTTGTTGTACTCAAGGCGGGAATCGAACCCGCACTCCAAAGGAACTGGATTTTGAATCCAGCGCGTCTACCAATTCCGCCACTTGAGCAAAAGTAGGGCACAAAAATAATGAATTCCTATTAGATTGTTAGTAAATCGTAATATCATTTTTTTTCTTCGGCTTTCTATTCCTTTATTTTTGTTTCACCTTTAAAAACATACCAGCATGCCACTTGAACCCACTCCCAAAATATTTGCCTGTAAACAATCGCAATCTCTTGCAAAAGATATTGCCGAAGCTTACGGACTCCCCCTAGGAAATATCATCACCTCAACCTACAGCGACGGAGAGTTTCAACCTTCCTTTGAAGAATCGGTACGTGGGTGCCGTGTGTTTATTATTGGCTCTACACATCCCAGCAGTGATCATTTAATGGAATTATTGCTCATGCTAGATGCAGCCAAGCGAGCCAGTGCACGCCATATAACTGCTGTGATGCCATATTTTGGATGGGCACGGCAAGACCGCAAAGACAAACCCAGAGTGCCTATTGCTGCAAAGTTAGTTGCTAAAATGTTAGAAACTGCTGGCGCTACCCGCATCATCACCATGGACTTGCACGCAGATCAGATTCAAGGGTTCTTTGAAAAACCTGTAGATCACCTTTTTGCTTCTACCATCTTTTTACCTTACTTAAAGAAACTTAACCTTCCTAATCTTACTATTGCTTCTCCAGATATGGGCGGTAGTAAAAGAGCGTATGCATACTCTAAAGCTTTGGAAAGTGATGTGGTGATCTGTTACAAACAGCGCGAAAAAGCAAATATCATTTCGCACATGGAATTGATTGGTGATGTGAAAGGCAAAAATGTCGTCTTGGTCGACGATATGGTAGATACTGCAGGAACATTAACCAAAGCGGCTGATCTAATGATGGAACGTGGCGCCTTAAGTGTACGCGCCATTTGTACACACCCTATACTTTCAGGAAGTGCATACGAACGTTTAGAAAAATCAAAACTGGAAGAGTTAATTGTTACAGATTCAATTCCGTTAAAACAGGAAAGTCCGAAGCTACGAGTATTAACCTGTGCCAATCTCTTTGCAGACGTGATGCAAAGCGTTCATGGAAACCAAAGTATTAGTTCAAAATTTTTGATGTAATATAAAGTTGATAGTAAAATAATATTTTATTAATAAACCTGAGCAACGTTACGTTTCCTGCGTTAAGGATTGAGGCAAGGTATCGTGTACCGCCGAAAGCCTGACCCAGATCGATTTAAGTGAGTATCTGGGTAACGCCCAAAATATTGGTTAGCTATTTAAAAATGCCTTGCTAATTTATCTTTCTTCTTTATTCTTTTTTTTCAGAAAAAACCCTACATTTGCAGCCCTCAAAAAGAGGAACTTAAGTTTAATTTAAAAAGATCCCCGTAATCACGGGCAAACACATGAAATCAATTACAATTAACGGATCTCAAAGAGAAAGCGTGGGCAAAAAAGCAACAAAGGCCTTACGTAATGCTGGAAAGGTACCTTGCGTAGTATACGGAGGAGACGAACCTATTCATTTTTCAGCAGATGAACTAGCATTCAACAAACTCGTATACACTCCAGACGTGCATACAGTTGTGGTTGAAATAGAAGGTGGTAAAAAAGTACGTGCCATTTTACAAGACATACAATTTCACCCAGTAACAGACAGAATTCTTCACGTAGATTTTTATCAGATATTTGACGATAAAGAAGTGATGATGGAAATTCCAGTTCGAATTACTGGTAACTCAAAAGGGGTTAAAAATGGAGGTGTGCTTCGTTTTGTAAACCGTAAGTTACGTGTAAAAGCAATTCCAGATAACCTTCCCGATTTTATCGAAATCGATATTACCGAAATGAGAATTGGAGATATTAAAGTAGTTCGTGACGTAATGCACGATGACTATAAGATCATGCACGAAGAGAGCAGAACCATCCTTCAAGTGAGAACTTCTCGTACCGCTATTGTGGACGAAGTTGATGAAGATGAAGATGAAGATGGTGTTGAAGGAGAAGAAGGTGCAGAAGCTGGAGATGTTCCTGCAACTGAAACCGACGATGTAGCTGCAGTAAAAGAATAATTTTCAACACACTACTATATTTAAAAGCATCCTGTTTATTCGGGATGCTTTTTTTATTTTTACAGAAGATCTGAACTATATGCTTCAATTTCTTCGGAAACTATTTAAACCTGACAAAAATCCTTCTTCCATAAAAACAAAGGAAGCAGAAAAAAGATTCCCGTTAACACGGGAAATAGATATGAAAAAATTTCTAATTGTAGGCCTCGGAAACATAGGTCCTAAGTATGAAAACACACGCCATAATATTGGCTTTAAAATATTAGATCAACTCGCCACTGCAGAAGCACTCAGCTGGGAAACTGTAAAGCTGGGCGATAGTACCACACATAAAAAGAAAGGGCGTACTTTTATATTACTAAAACCTAGTACCTATATGAACTTAAGCGGCAAGGCGGTAAAATATTGGCTAGAGAAAGAAAATATTCCTTTAGAAAATCTATTGGTCATTACAGACGATCTAAATTTACCTTTTGGAACATTACGAGTTAAAACGAAAGGAAGTGACGGCGGCCATAATGGGCTAAAAGATATTCAGAACACCTTGCAAACTACAACCTACAACCGTTTCCGGTTTGGTATTAGTGATGCATTTAGCAAAGGAAGACAAGTTGATTACGTACTTGGCGAGTGGACTCCCGAAGAAGAAACAGCTTTAAAAGAGCGGCTTCCAATGGGACAGGAAATTATTGAATCGTTTGGTTTGGCTGGAATTACTATCACGATGAATTCCTATAATGGCAAATAATATGAAGGAACACAAAGGAGCTTCGGCTTTTAAAAATGAACGTGCCAGTGTTGTGACTATAGGAACTTTTGATGGAGTTCATATTGGTCATCAAGCTATTATAAAACGGGTCACAACTTCCGCAGAAAAAGAAAATTTAGATTCGGTCGTGCTTACCTTCTTTCCACATCCAAGAATGGTTTTACAAAGCGATAGATCCCTTAAAATGATCAATACCATCGACGAAAAAAAAGAACTGCTTGCCAATCTCGGTCTGGATCACCTGGTCATCCATCCATTTACACAGGCGTTTTCCCGTTTTACAGCAGTTGAGTATGTTCGGGATATTCTTGTCAATAAGCTGAAAGCAAAAAAAATCATTATTGGCTATGACCATCGTTTTGGGCGAAATCGCACAGCCAATATTGCCGACTTAAAAGAATTTGGTGAGACCTATGGTTTTTCGGTAGAAGAGATCAGTGCACAGGAGTTAGATGAAGTTGCCGTAAGTTCAACAAAAATTAGAAACGCATTACAGGAGGGTGATATTACAACAGCTAACAGTTATCTAGGGTATCCATTTATGCTTACAGGATCTGTGGTAAAAGGAAAAGCTAAAGGAAGAACCTGGGGATTTCCTACTGCCAATTTAAAAGTAGACGAATCCTATAAGTTAATCCCTAAAAATGGTGTGTATATTGTTTCGGCTATTCTTGATAACAAAGATGTCTTCGGAATTACAAGTATAGGCACAAACCCTACTGTAGGAGGAAAAGAAAAAACTATTGAAACATTTTTTCTAGATTATGAAGGAGACTTGTATGAAAAAGAACTCCAGATTTCGTTTCTTCAGTTTATACGCGACGAAGTGAAGTTTGAAGGTGTTTCCGCAGAAAAAGAACTCATTGCGGCGATACAGAATGATGAAAAAATTGCTCGTAAATTTATAAAAGAAGGTGAATAAATTTCTATTTAAACATATAGATAACACTGGCCTCGTATTATTTCGGGTTGCCTTTGGTTTGCTTATTGCTATAGAAGGCTATGGTGCAGTTGCGACAGGTTGGGTACGCAGGACGTTGGTAGAACCAGAATTCACATTCAATTTTATAGGGTTTGAATTTTTACAACCCTTGCCTGGAGATGGTATGTACTACTATTTTATCCTCATGGGAACTTTTGGAGTGCTGGTGATGATAGGCTATAAGTACAGGTTTAGTATGTTTTGCTATGCGCTTATGTGGAGCTGTGTCTACCTTATGCAAAAAACTTCCTATAACAATCATTACTATCTAATGATGCTGTTATGCTGGATCATGGTTTTTTTACCAGCACACAGATGGTTTTCAATTGATAGTTGGAAAAATAGTGCCTTAAAATCGCCTTCCATGCCCCGCTGGGTATTGCTCATTCTTATTTTACAAGTATGGATTGTTTACACCTATGCTTCAGTTGCAAAGATGTATCCGGATTGGCTGGACACGACCGTGGCAGAACTTTTTATGAGAGGCAAGCGTGACTATTGGCTTATTGGATCATTTCTTCAGCTGGACTGGGTACATTGGTGCATAGCGTATGTTGGTATTCTATTTGACTTACTTATTGTCCCACTATTGTTATGGCGAAGAACTCGATTAATTGGGTTTTGCATCTCGATATTTTTTCACTTATTCAATAGTTTTGTCTTTCAGATTGGCATCTTTCCTTATATGTCGATAGCATTCGCATTATTTTTCTTTTCTCCAGAAGTACTTCGGAAACGATTTCTTCCAAAGAAAACAGTGTACACAGCAGGAGAGATTATCGTTCCTACCTATAAAAAACCGTTAATCGCAGTCCTGTCAATCTATTTTGTAATTCAAGTTTTATTGCCACTACGTCACTGGACCTTTAAAGATGATGTGCTTTGGACAGAAGAAGGACATCGCTTAAGTTGGCGGATGATGCTTCGTTCACGCAGTTCAAACCTAAGTGTGTATGTACAGGATAAAAATGGTGGAGAACGTATTCGTTACGATTACAAGGCATTACTTTCAAAAAAACAACAACGCTCTGTAAAATCAAAACCCGATATGCTTTGGCAACTCGCCCAACGCATTAAAGAAAAAGAAGCCAAAGAAGGGCGAGATGTTTCAGTTTTTATGGATGCCAGGGTAAAAATTAATGGAGGAATTTACAGTAAGCTAATAGATAGTGAGGTAGATCTTGCTGCCGAAAAATGGTATTGGTATAAGCATCACGAATGGATTTTACCCTCACCAGAAAAATACCACTACGGTGAAAACGAAAGAAATTTACATCGTTCTCCTCTAATTAGACAGGAACGGTAACCGATTTCAGATCGCTTTTCTTTAAATTTGCACTCTTAAATTCAGTAGCATGTTACAGGTACACGAGATTAGCGAAAACAAAGAGCAGTACATCAAAGCCCTTGCAAAAAGAGGAATTGATGCTACCCAAATGCTCGAAGATGTTATTAAAGTAGATGAAGAAAGACGTAGCACACAAGCTAGGTTAGATGAAACTTTAGCGCAATCGAATACGTATTCTAAAGAAATAGGAAAGTTATACCAAAGCGGAAAGGCCGCCGAAGCAAACGAATTAAAAGAAAAAACAACAGTTTTAAAGGAAACGTCAAAAGAGCTTCAAGAAAAATTAAACACTACCGAAGCCACCCTACAACAATTACTGTACACCATTCCCAACATCCCAAATGAACTGGTTCCTGCTGGAACTGATGAGAACGATAATGAAGAAACTTTTAGAGAGGGAGACATTCCAACTTTAGATAAAGAAGCCCTGCCACATTGGGAGCTTGCCAAAAAATATGATTTAATCGACTTCGAACTTGGAGTAAAAATTACGGGGGCAGGTTTCCCTGTATACAAAGGAAAAGGAGCACGATTACAACGCGCTTTGATAAGCTATTTTCTGGATAAAAACACCGCTGCAGGCTATACCGAATATCAGGTACCACATTTGGTCAATGAAATGTCTGGTTTTGGAACGGGTCAGTTGCCAGATAAAGAAGGGCAAATGTATCACGTAGGTGTGGATGACCTATACCTCATCCCAACTGCAGAGGTTCCTGTAACCAATATGTTTCGTGGGGATTTGTTGATGCATAATGAATTACCTATTACCTGTACAGGATATACACCATGTTTTAGAAGAGAGGCCGGAAGTTATGGGGCTCACGTACGCGGATTGAACCGTTTGCACCAATTTGATAAAGTGGAGATTGTACGAATCGAACACCCTGACAATAGCTATAAAGCCTTAGACGGCATGGTCGAGCATGTGCAAAATATTTTAAGAGAGCTTAAACTACCGTATAGAATTCTTCGCTTATGTGGTGGTGACCTCGGATTCACGTCTGCCCTCACCTACGATTTTGAAGTGTTTTCTACCGCTCAGGACAGATGGCTGGAAATTTCTTCGGTTTCTAATTTTGAAACGTTTCAGGCAAACAGACTAAAACTGCGTTTTAAAGATACCAACGGTAAAAATCAATTAGCACATACCCTTAATGGGAGCGCTTTGGCATTACCAAGAGTACTGGCAGGTATTTTGGAAAATTGTCAAACTCCACAAGGAATTAAAATCCCTGACGTTTTAGTACCCTATTGCGGATTTGATATGATCGATTAGTTAGGTTGGCTGATGGTAAAATTTAATTCTAGCACAATTATTGCAACCCTCCAAATGTTATAGTAAGTATTATTCACTGACAACTGACAACTGATAACTGACAACTGTTAACTGATAACCGATTACAGAATTTGTATCTTTACCCTATGCGTAACATTTTAGTTTTTTTGTTTCTCTTGGTTTCGATGGGCACGTTTGCGCAAAGCGAATTGCTTGCCAACAATTATTTTGAAAAAGGCGAGTTTGAAAAAGCACTCACTATATACGATAAATTATATAGTCAAAATAAAGGACGATTGGATTATTTTCTGAAAGTTGTAGAAGCCAATCAGCAACTGGAAAGGTTCGCAGAAGCTGAAGTACTTTTACTAGAAAGAACTTCTGCCCGAAGTGTACCGCCACAATTGTATATTGAACTAGGTTATAATTATGCACTGCAAGGCAAAGACTCCTTGGCACAACTTTCTTATAAAGATGCCTTATTATTTATTGAAGAACGCCCTATATACGGTCATAATATTGGCAGCGCTTTTAGTAAATATAGTTTGTTGGACGAAGCTGCGATGGCTTACGAAAGAGCAATGGAACTAGATCCAAAACGCGATTATAACAATCAATTAGCACGTATTTATGGAGAACAAGGTAAGCTAGAAAAAATGTTTACCAAGTACTTGGATTTAATTCTGAATAACCCGTCATATAAAAGTATCGCGCAACGAAATTTTAGCTTGTACGTAACTGAAGACAGAGAAAATGAAGCCAATGTCATTCTTCGGAAGCAATTATTACAACGGTCTCAAAATGATCCAGACATCTTGTACAATGAGTTATTAAGTTGGTTGTTCATTCAGCAAAAAGAATTTAAAAAAGCTTTTACTCAAGAAAAAGCCATCTACAAACGTCTTAATGAAGATGATTTGGGCGGAATTATCGACGTTGCGCTTATCGCTTTAGATGAGAAAGATTATGAAAATGCTCGTGAGATGGTCGATTTTGTGATTGAAAACTCAGTATCTCCTATTGGAAAACTGAAAGGATATCAATACCTCATGCAAATTGAATTGGCTACAGCAACAATAGCTGATTTCCCGGACATCGAAAAAAGATTTGATGCCCTTCTAGCTGAATATAATTATGACCGATCTACGTATTTGCTTCAGATAGACTACAATCATTTTTTGGCATTTAAAGCAGGTAAAAAAGACCAGGCCATTGCCAATCTGAAGCGTTTGGCAGAAGAACAACTTTCTCCCTATCAAGAAGCTCGTGTAAAAATGGAACTTTCAGACATTCTAGTTTTTGATGAGCAATTTAATACGGCACTTATCTACTATTCTCAAATTCAGAAGAAAGTACAAAACGACAGACTTGCGCAAGAAGCACGGTTTAAAGTAGCGAGAACGAGTTACTATAAAGGAGATTTCGAGTGGTCTCAAGTACAGTTAAAGGTATTACGCAAGTCGGCATCTCAATTGATAGCGAATGATGCCATGCAATTGAGTTTGATGATCCAGGATAATTCATTGGAAGATTCAACGCAAACAGCTTTAAAAAAATATGCAAGAGCCGATCTGTTAGCGCTTCAGAATAGAGACAAAGAAGCTATTGAAGTGCTAGATGAAATTCTATTGTCTCATAAAGGGGAATCAATTGAAGACGAAGCATTGTTGCTTCAAGGACAGGTTTATGAAAAAATTAATGAATATAAAAAAGCCGAAGCAAATTATCTAAAGCTCATCGAATTTTACAAAGATGATATCCTAGCAGACGATGCATATTTTAAGCTGGCAGAATTGTATGAAACAAAGCTTGATCAACCTGAAAAGGCGAAAGAGTTATATGAACAAATTGTTTTTAATTATGCTGCATCTATCTTTTTTGTAGAAGCCAGAAAACGGTTTAGGACACTTAGAGGCGATGAAATAGAATAGCAAAACCCATTTATGTACATATACAACGTTACCATCAATATTGAAAATACAATCCACGACACTTGGCTACAATGGATGAAGGAAAAACACATCCCTGCCATGCTTGATACGGGAAAATTTAGCAAGGCGCTTATGACAAAGGTACATGTTGAAGAAGAAATGGGTGGTATCACCTATTCTGTACAATACACCACAGACAGTAAAGCAACGCTGGAAAAATATTATACCGAAGACGCTCCCACCCTACGTGCTCAAAGCAAACCTTTTGAGGGAAAATTTGTTGCCTTTAGAACCGAACTGGAAGTAATCTGCGAACAGTAATGGGCAAACAGGTACGTGCAAAAAAACATTTAGGACAGCATTTTTTGCATGATGAATCCATTGCTGAAAAAATTGCCAATACCTTAACCCTAAAAGGATACAAACATGTATTGGAAATAGGGCCCGGGATGGGTGTTTTGACCAAGTATCTTATTAAAAAAGATATTGAAGTAGTTGCCATGGATTTAGATTCTGAATCGATTTATTATCTTGAAAATCAGTATCCTGAAGAAAACTTACAAATTCTGGAAGCCGATTTTTTAAAAGAAAATCTTGAAGATTATTTTGGAACAGAACAATTTGCCATCACAGGAAACTTTCCCTACAATATCTCTACACAAATTGTTTTTAAAGCACTAGAACACAAAGAACAAATTCCAGAATTTACAGGAATGTTTCAAAAAGAAGTAGCCCAGCGTATCTGCGAAAAAGAAGGTTCAAAAGCATACGGAATTCTTTCAGTTCTAACACAAGCGTTTTATGATGCCGAATACTTATTCACGGTTAAACCTGGTGTATTTAATCCGCCGCCAAAAGTAGATAGCGGAGTGCTTCGATTAACTAGAAAAGAAAATTATACGCTTCCGTGCGATGAGAAATTCTTGTACAAAGTAGTAAAAACAGCCTTTCAGCAACGTCGAAAAACGTTAAGAAATAGTTTAAAATCCTTTAATCTTTCCGATAAACTAAAAGAAGATACTATCTTTGGAAAACGACCCGAGCAGCTATCTGTTTCTCAATTTATAGCGCTCACTCAAAAGATAGCAAACGATGCAGTTTCAATTAACGACTGATTTTCTAAACACTATAGAACAGCTCATTTCCGTTCAGGACGGAAGTGCGTTACGTGAATTGCTGCATGACTATCACTTTGCCGATATTGCTGAAATTCTTGAAGAATTAGATAGCGACGAAGCCACCTATCTTATCAAATTACTAGAAAGCGAGATCACCTCAGAAGCATTGATGGAAGTTGATGATGATGTACGTGAGAAAATTTTAGACAGACTTTCCCCTCAGGAAATTGCAGATGAGCTTCAGGAAATGGACACCGATGATGCTGCCGATGTGGTCGCAGAACTCGATGATGAGAGGCAACAGGAAGTAATTGGACAACTGGAGGATGAAACACTGGCTGCAGATATTGTCGAGCTTCTTAAATATGATGAAGATACGGCTGGAGCCTTGATGGCAAAAGAACTGGTTCGCGTAAAGGAAACCTGGACTGTTGCAGGTTGTGTTCGTGAAATGCGCAGACAGGCAAAAAATGTAACTCGAGTACACTCTATTTATGTAACTAATAAGCAAGGACAGCTCACGGGAAGACTCTCACTTAAAGATCTTCTTACCGCTTCTGAAGGTGCCCATATTAGCGATATTTTTATTCCAAAAGTGGACTATGTTACTGTTCACACAGACAATGAAGAAGTCGCTCGAATTATGCAGAAATATGATCTGGAAGCTATTCCTGTAGTCGATGAGAATGGTATTTTGGTTGGTCGTATCACGATTGACGATATTGTAGACTTTATCAAAGAAGAAGCCGATAAAGATTACCAAATGGCCGCTGGTATTTCTCAGGATGTAGAGGCAGATGATAGTGTTTGGCAATTAACCCGTGCCCGATTACCCTGGTTGGTTTTAGGGCTTTTTGGAGGTTTAGGGAGTGTGTATATTATGCAGGGTTTTGAAGAAGCCTTAGAAAAGTTCCCAATTCTGTTTTTCTTCACACCCTTAATTGCGGCTATGGCGGGAAACGTAGGAGTACAATCCAGTGCCATCATTGTACAAGGTCTGGCAAATGACAATGTAAAAGGAAGCTTGTTCAACCGTCTATTGAAAGAGGTGGGGCTAGCTTTGATCAACGGAACCGCTTTAGGGCTGTTGGTAATTCTGTTTGGCTTTATCGTTGGACAGGAACAATTGGTAAGTGTCACCATCGCAGTTTCGATGCTTTCGGTGATTATCGTGGCAGCATTGGTTGGAACATTCGTACCTATCATTCTCGATAAGCGGGGTATCGATCCAGCGATTGCCACTGGACCGTTTATTACCACTAGTAATGATATCTTCGGAATCTTTCTCTTCTTTTATATCTCCAAAATAGTTTTAGGATTTTAAGATGGAAGCCGAAATCTTCAACCTCGAAATCACTGTTTCAGAAAAACATATTGATGCTCAAAATCACGTCAACAATCTTGTCTATTTAGAATGGTGTCTTGCTGCTGCTGAAGCCCATTGGGAGAAAAATACTTCAGAAGCAATAAGAAAACAATATATCTGGTATGTTTTAAATCATAACATCTCTTATAAAGCAGCTGCATTTTTAGGAGAAAAACTGGAAGTACAAACTTGGGTTTCGAATACTAGTGGAGTAAAGAGTGAACGCTCTTATTCGATTCGTAGAAAAACAGATAACCAACTACTAATTGAAGCAAAAACACTTTGGTGTTTGATAGATGCTGAAAGTGTAAAACCAGTTTTAATTCCTGAAGAAATTCGTACCTTGTTTCTTTAATTAAGAAGCAATCCATGCATCCAATCAATATCGAAGAGAAATTTTCAAAATTTAAGAAACAGTGGCATCCACATCAAATCGCCACAGTAGATGATATGCAAGTAATTCTTGCTAAGATCCAAGGTGAATTTGTTTGGCATACGCACGAAAAGGAAGACGAATTATTTTTTGTGCAAAAAGGGACTTTGGAAATGCACTTTCGTGATTCTATTGAGATTGTTAAAGAAGGAGAGCTCATTGTAGTCCCTAAAGGAGTGGAGCATTGTCCAAAAAGTCAGGGCGATCAAGAAGTGCATGTCCTTTTGTTCGAAAAGCAAAATACCGCCCATACTGGTGATGTTGTACACGAAAAGACACAAACCAGCTATCCAAAGATTTAAGTATGAAAATCCTTCATCTTGACAATAATCATCCTTTACTACAAGAACAGCTTGCCAAAGCTGGTTTTGTAAATACTTCAGACTATACGTCTCCAAAAGAAAGTATTGAAAAGGTAATCGAGAACTATGATGGGATTGTGATCCGAAGCCGTTTTAAAATTGATAGAGCTTTTTTGAAGAAGGCAACAAACCTTAAATTTATTGCACGTGTGGGTGCTGGCCTGGAAAGCATTGATGAAACCTATGCCAAGAAAAAAGGCATCTTATTATTTGCCGCACCAGAAGGAAACCGAAATGCAGTAGGCGAACACACTTTGGGAATGTTACTTTCCTTATTCAATAAATTAGCAATTGCAAATGCTCAGGTAAAAAATGGACAATGGGATCGGGAGGCCAATCGCGGACTCGAACTTGACGGAAAAATTGTTGGAATTATAGGCTATGGTAACATGGGAAAAGCCTTTGCAAAAAAACTCAAAGGTTTTGATTGTACTGTACTATGTTATGATATCAAAGAGGAAGTTGGAGACGCCAATGCGACACAGGTATCTTTAAAAACGTTTCAGGAGATGGTGGATGTAGTAAGTTTGCATACACCATGGACACCTCTCACAGATAAAATGATCCAATTAGACTTCATAAATGCGTTCAGCAAGTCGTTTTGGTTATTAAACACGGCTCGGGGTAAAAGTGTTGTGACAAAAGACTTGGTTACAGCATTAAAAACAGAGAAAATTTTGGGTGCGGGTCTGGATGTTTTAGAATATGAAAAATTAAGTTTTGAAAATTTATTTTCTGAAAAAATGCCTTCAGAATTAAAAGAACTACTCGCTTTTGAAAATGTGATTGTGAGTCCGCATGTCGCCGGATGGACTTATGAAAGTAAGATCAAACTTGCCGAAACCATTGTAGAAAAAATTATAGAAGCATTTCCAAACCCATAAATCTTTCTTACTTTTAGATTTTGATAAATAACCCAATATGCAATATCAAGCCGATAGTGTTATAGATTATATTTCACAATTACCTGAAGATCGCAAAGCTCCTGTAGAAAAATTACGCAAAACAGTTCAAGAAAATCTTCCAAAAGGCTTTGAAGAAGGTATCTTGTATAAGATGATAGGTTTTTACGTACCCCATTCGAAATATCCAGATGGATATCATTGCAACCCTAAAGACCCACTCCCCTTTATAAACATTGCATCCCAAAAGAATTTTGTGGCTTTATATCATAGCGGAATTTATGCTAAAAAAGAGTTACATGATTGGTTTGTTGCCGAATATCCAAAACACTGTAAATACAAATTGGATATGGGGAAAAGTTGCATCCGCTTTAAAAAAATAGACGATATCCCTTATGATTTGATAGCTGAGTTAAGTACAAAATTAACTGTTGATGAATGGATTGCTATCTATGAGAATGCGGTAAAGAGAAAATAACAATAAACTAATTAAATGAAAGCGGATGAGATTCCTGCCTTCACAGAAATTCATGAAAAACAGAGTTACAGGAATTGGCGGATTATTTTTTAAAACTAAAGATCCAAAAGCAACTAAAGAATGGTACAAAAATCATTTAGGCTTCAACACAGACGACTGGGGTTGTACCTTTTGGTGGAAAGACGAAAATGGGAACAAATGTTCTACACAATGGAGTCCTTTTCCAGAAGACACGAAGTACTTTGAGCCTTCCAAAAAGGAATTTATGTTTAATTATCGTGTTGAAAATCTGGTAGAACTATTAAAAGTCCTTGAAAAAGAGGGTGTCACTATTATTGGTGAAATACAGGAGTTTGACTACGGAAAGTTTGGATATATCCTTGATAACGACGGGAACAAGATCGAACTTTGGGAACCTATTGATTCAGTTTTTGAAAAGGAATAGATTCATAAAAATTTTAATACTTTTGAAATCAACTAAAACAACTTTTACCCATGGAAGAAAATAAAAACGAAGGATACGACAGCACCAAAAGAAGCCTAGAAAACGAGGCAAAAGAATTTGGCAATAATGCAAAACAGGCTGCCAATGATCTAAAAGAAAACTGGAATCAAACCACTCATAATGAGGAAAACAAAAAATTGATAGCAGGAATTTTAGCTATTGTGATAGGTTCACTTGGAATACATAAATTTATACTTGGCTATACACAAGAAGGGATTCTTCAAATAGTAATCACAGTAGTAACGTGTGGTATTGGAGGAATTATTGGTCTTATAGAAGGCATTATATATCTCACCAAAACCGACGAAGAATTTTACCAAACCTATCAGGTAGGAAAAAAAGGTTGGTTCTAACCACAGAAAAAAGCTTTTATAAAAATACTAAAAGCTTTTTTATTTCAGTTTAATATCGTAATATTGCAATATATAAATATTAACTTAGGTGGGAATTACTAAAAGACATATTCATCCAGAACAAGCAAACAAGCTGGCAGACTACGCTAAGATCTTATCGAACCCTGCCAGAATTTCTATTTTAAATTATATAGGGGATTGCAATGGTTGTTTATGCAAAGATATTTCAACCTACATAAAGCTTTCGCAACCCACTACATCTCAACATTTACAAGTGATAAAACGTGCTGGTTTGCTAAAAAGCAAGATTGAAGGAAAAAGCCAATATTATAGAATACACGTCGATAAGCTCAACGAATTAAAAGACCTTTTTCAGGAATTTTTTTTAACTACCGAAGCCAAGTGCTGTTAATTATACCTATATGAAAACACAAGAATTTCTAACTTTACTAACAGAAAACAAAGATAAAACGTTGTTGTTTCAGTTTGCTCCCAACCAGTTTGTAAGACCTGGTTACCATATTACTGAAGTTAAAAACACAATGATCGAATCTGTTGATTGCGGGGCTCGTAGCAGCTCGTGGAATGAAACTGTGATTCAGCTTTTGGAAAGTCCTTCAGAAGAAGGAAAAGGATATATGACCAGCTTTAAAGCGTTGGGGATTCTTAAAAAAGTGAATAGCATTCGTCCTTTCGATCCAGATTCCGAAGTTAAGTTCGAATATGGCAATCCTTATTTTCACACGGCACAACTATTTGTCAATGAGCACAAACTACTAGACGATAGACTTATTTTTAATTTAGCAGTTACAGCAACACAATGTAAAGCAGAAGATGTGTGTGGAATCCCTTCAGAAAAAGAAACTATGACAGCGGAAACGTGCTGCACACCAGGTAGCAGTTGCTGTTAATTAAAGTAAGATGAAAAATATACTTGTTCTTTGTACCGGAAATAGTTGTCGCAGCCAGATGGCACACGGGTATCTCGCAAAATTTTCAGAAGGAAAAGCCAACATTTATAGTGCTGGTATTGAAACACACGGACTGAATCCCGGCGCTGTTTCTATTATGAAAGAAGACGGTGTTGATATCTCAAACCACACCTCAAATCATGTCGATGAGTATCAAAATATTGATTGGGATTTCATACTTACCGTTTGTGATCATGCCTACGAAAACTGTCCATTTATTCCGGCCCCCAATGCAAAAAGACTTCATCAAAACTTTTTTGACCCTTCTAAAGTAGTAGGAACAGAAGCTGAAAAACATATTGTTTTTTTAAAAGCCAGAGAAGAAATTAAGAGCTATTGCAAAGAGTTTGCTAAGGGTACTTTAGCTGAAAGCTACTAGCATTTCCTACTTTATTAAATAATTATTCTTTAAGCTGTTTATTTATGTAGTTTTTTTCACAAAATAAATGAAAGTCTCTTCATACTCAATTTACTAGAATACGTTTTCAAGAAGTAAATGACTGAAGTTACTAAAGTTCAAAACATATAAAATATCCGTATTTACACGTATCTGATTTTCAAAAATATAACGTAACTTGAGTGCTGTTAACTAACCCTTATGAACCTCACCAAGAAAACGGAGACTGAAGTCTTAAAAGTGTACAATACTTGGCTGCACAGCTATCTAAATGGCGATGTGGCTACTTACAATAAATACTTAGATAAAGACTACCATTTTATTGGCTCTACAGCGAATGAAGAGTTTTTAAACAAGAAAGATACTACAACCTTTTTTGAAAACACAGCAGATCAATTAGCTGGGAAATGTGACCTGAGAAACGAAACTAAAATTGTTGAGAAGTTTAAAGAATTAGTGTTTGTTACCCATCTATTTGATGCCTGGTTTTTAAATGGGAAAGAATATAATTTCTACGGAAGATTCCGATTTTCAAATGCCCTCAAAAAAAATAAAGAAGGCTGGCGGTTTATTTACCAGCATTATTCCACTCCAGATGCAAAAGCAGAAGAAGGCGAATCTATTGGTTTTGAAAAAATAAGTGCCGAGAACCTTCAACTCCGTGAAGCAATTAGTCGTCGCACAAAAGAATTAGAAGAAAAAAACCGTGAGTTAGAAGTTGAAGGAGCCTTAGAACGTATTAGAGCACAGGCTGTTGCCATGAAGGAATCAACAGACCTGCTCGATATCGTAGTGACCATGCGCAATGAGTTTACTAAGCTGGGACACGAAGCTCACTATTTCTGGCATATGATGTGGCAATCCAAAACCTACGAAAAAGCGATGACCTCAGGTGATGGCACCAAAATAGGTTTTGTGATGCAACTACCAAGACACATTCATGGAGACATTCCGCAATTAGCAAAATGGGAAAAAAGTAAAAAGCCTACGGTTGTGTTTGCTATGGATGTTGAAGAAGCAATTGATTATGTGAATAAAATGGTCTCACTGGGCGATTTTAAAAACATTGATCCACAAGCGCCTACCGAAAATGACATTCGACATATAGGCGGACTCACATTTATTATGGCACGCACTACGCATGGTGAAATTGGATACAGTTTGCCTGGAGTGGTTAAAAGTCCTCCCAAAGAAGATATTGACATATTGGTAAAGTTTGCTGGAGCGTTCGATTTGGCACATCGTCGTTTTCTCGATCTTCAAAAAGCCGAAAAACAAGCTAGAGAAACTCAGATTGAATTATCATTAGAACGTATTCGTTCCCGTGTCACCGCAATGCAAGAATCCTCAGATTTGTTCGATGTGGTTGTAAGCATGCGTAATGAGTTTCTTTCTCTTGGTCATCAAGCAGACTATTTCTGGCACATGAAATGGACTAAGGATACATACGAAATGTCTATGACAGCTTCAGATGGTAATCGTCTTGGCATGATCATAACTGTGCCAAAGTTCGTCCATGAACAAATAGAGGAGCTTCACACTTGGGAAGAAAGTAACAGTCCTTATTTTGTACTTGCACTTAATGGTAAGGACGCATGGGACTATATCGAAAAAATGAATACCTATGGAAAGTATAAGTTGGTAGATCCGCATGCGCCTACTGAAGAAGATATACTTCACATTGGTGGTCTCACATTTATTATTGCACGTACAACACATGGTGAAATTGGTTTTAGCATTGCAGGAAAAGTAGATAATCCACCAAAAGCATCTATAGAAATCTTAGTTCGTTTTGCTTCTGTGTTTGATTTGGCTTATAAACGATTTGAAGATTTAAAAAAAGCCGAAGCGCAAACGAGAGAAACTCAAATTGAATTGGCATTAGAGAAAGTACGAAGCCGAACCATGGCTATGCAACATAGTGATGAATTATCAGAGGCTGCCGAATTACTCTACCATGAATTTTACAAATTAGGAATTTCACCATTCTCCTGTGGTTATCTTATTAATGATGACACAGAAAATCAATGGAATGTTTGGATGACAGACGCCAATGAAGAGTCTTTTAAAAACTTTTGGACACTGCCTTTTGATGCAGACCACCATATTAAAGAAAGATATGAGAGTTGGCAAAAAATGAAACCATTTCACAGCACTGAACTTAAAGGTGATACTAATATAGAACATCATAAAATAATTGCACAATACGCACCTTGGAAAAAATCATCCTTAGAAAATTTACCAGATTGTTTAGTGCTGAGTAGTGCAAATTTTAAATATGGCCATTTATTAATTGTCACAGGAGAAGTGCTAAGCGGGGAGATGCAATCTATTTTGATTCGTTTTGCAAAAGTTTTTGAGCAAACGTACATCCGCTTTCTCGATCTTGAGAAAGCAGAAATACAGACTCGAGAAACCCAAGTTCAGCTTGCCTTAGAAAAAGTACGAAGTCGTACTATGGCAATGCAACATAGTGACGAATTAATAGAAACTTCGGAGTTGCTTTTTGAACAAATCAAAGATTTAGGTATAGAGGTTTGGTCTTGCGGTTACAGTTTATGGTACGATGACGACACATATTTCATAGGTTATAACCCTATGCCAGATGGTAAGATGGGACCTAAATTTAAAATTCCATTAACAGAAGACATTTTTTTTAAAACCATTAGAAAGGCGAAAAGAAAAGGTGACGAATTTTTAATTTTTGAGTCTAAAGGCAAGTCTCTTGCCAACACCTACAAATATATGGATACGCTGCCAGTTGTGGGAGAAGGCATGAGAGCCATTGTAAATATGGGATACGAATTGCCAAAATTTCAAGTAACTCATTGTGGGTTTTTTTCTCACGGACACTTAATGTTTATTACGCATCAACACTATCCTGAAGCGCACAGTATATTTAAGCGGTTTACAAAAGAATTTGAGCAAACCTATACACGTTTTCTCGATCTTCAAAAAGCTGAAGCGCAAGCAAGAGAAGCACAGATTGAAATTGCTGTGGAGCGAGTAAGAGCAGAAGCAATGGCCATGCATGCTACGACCGACTTTGAAAAAGTTACCCAAGAACTTTTAAAACAAGTTCAAAATCTAGAACTAGACGGCTTTACAGGTGCTTCTATTTTATCTATTGACGAAAACGACGTCTTTACGTGGTGGGATTTTTCATCACCTGGAAATATTAGTGACCCAAAGAGCCAACTTATCAAATACGATGCTCACAAATATCAATTGCTTGGAAAAGAAGTTCTGAATAAATGGAAGGAAGGCAAAAATTATATGGTATTTCAATATGATTTGGAAAGACTCCATATAGCTGTTAAAGAATGGGAAGAAATCAATCCAGCTATTGCCAAAGAGTTCAAAAAAGCAATTACAGAAGGAAATTTTACCCATCAATGGAATCCCTGTGGGCGTTTAGCTAATGGATTGTTGGCATTCGATATGATACATCCACCAAATGAGGATGTAAAGAACATCACCATCAAAATGACACATGCGTTTGAGCAGGCTTATATAAGATTTCAAGATCTAAAGAAAGCAGAAGCGCAGGTGCGAGAAGCACAAATAGAAGCGGCTTTAGAAAAAGTACGTTCCCGTTCCCTAGCGATGCATAATGCCAATGAACTCACCGAAGTAGTTGTTGTAATAGTAGAAAAATTAAAAGAATTAGATGTTATTTTAGATGCCAATGGAGTTACACTTTGCACCTATTTCCCAGACTCAAAAAATGTGTTGCATTGGATTGCCTCACCAGATTTTAAACATGTAGGCAAATACCTTTTACCCTATTTTGATCATGTTATTTTTGACGATGCTTGGAAATCTAAAGAACAAGGGGACGCCTATTTTTCAAAAGCATATTCGGTAGAAGATAAAAACAGTTTTTTTAAACATGCTTTTAAGCATTCAGACTACAAGCATTTCCCACAAGAAATTAAGAAATTTATTTTAAATAACGACAAACATACTCTGTCTTTCGCTTGGCAAAAAAATTCAGCAATTCTTATCCCTTCAAACACAGGTGTATTACCTACTGAAGAAGAAAAGGAAATTTTAATGCGTTTCTCTAACGTATTTGAGCAAGCGTATATTCGGTTTATGGATCTTAAAAAAGCCGAAGCACAGGCACGAGAAGCACAGATTGAAGCAGCTTTGGAAAAAGTGCGTAGTCGTACCATGGCTATGCAACACAGTAATGAGTTGCCAGAGGCTGCCAATGTTTTGTTTACCGAGATACAGAAATTAGGCATCCCTGCGTGGAGCTGTGGTTACAACATCCTTTCAGAAGATAAAACATCTAGCACCTGTATCATGAGTAGTGAAGGTGAAATACAGTCGCCATTTGTCTTGCCGTTAACAGAGCACAAAAGTCTCAAGCCGTGGCATGAAGCCATTATAAATAATGAGGAGTTTTTTGTCTACGAACAAGGTGGGGACGACTTGAAGGAACATTATCAATATATGCAAAGTTTGCCCGAGCTTCAAGAAACATTTAAGCAATTGAGAAATGCAGATATAGCATTACCAAGCTTCCAAGTCAATCATTTAGCTAAATTTACAAATGGGTTTTTATTATTCATCACTTACGAACGCATCCCTGAAGCCCACGATATTTTTCAACGTTTCGCAAGAGTTTTTGAACAGACTTATACCAGATTTTTAGATTTACAAAAAGCAGAAACACAGGTGCGCAAAGCGCAGATTGAAGCAGCCTTAGAACGCACACGTACACAAAGTATGTTGATGCAGCGTTCAGAAGAGTTGGATGCCACTTCAAAAGTATTTCACGAACAGCTAAAACTGTTGGGAATAGATACCGAATTTTCTTACGTATGGTTGCCAGATGAAACCCAAGACGAACATCAATTTTGGGTAGCATGGAATACAGAAGAGAAAGGAAGTACATTAATACAGAGTAAGGCCATTGTATATCCGTTAGATAAGCTTGAACCCTATACAGCTAAATGTTTTAAAGATTGGGAAAGTGGTGTGCCCGTACATATTCACCATATCAAACCCAAGGAGGTCACACTATTTTTTTCAGCTTGGGAAGAATTGCTAAAAGACGCTAAAAAATTGACCCCAAAATATTTTTCAGATGGATTGTATTACGCCGAAGCTTTTATGAAATATGGTTGTTTCGGAATTAATATTAAACGTGCCATTACTGAAGAAGAAAGTCAAATACTGCAGCGTTTTAGTATCGAGTTTGAACGCACTTATACGCGTTTTTTAGACCTTCAAAAAGCGGAAGCGCAAACACGTGAAGCACAAATAAATTTGGCAGTAGAACGTGTTAGGGCAAAAGCCTTGGCGATGCACAAATCTGAAGAGATTATGGAAGTTGTTGCCAAGCTTAAAGAGGAAGTCATGAGTTTGGACATTCCTGATGTCATTGCAGCCACCATTTTTCTCAACGAGGGCGAAGATAAAGTTAGGATGTGGGATCTTTCGACACTCGAAAAAAGTAACGATGTTTACCAGATACCATTCGACATCACATTTAAGCTCAAAAAGAAAGATCCACATTTATATGTAAAGCGTGTTTGGGAAAATCCTGAAGATTACTTTTTGGAAGTACAAAATACTAAGGACTTCAAAAGAATCATCGCATGGTTGCGAGAAAATGACAAACAAGATGTTGCTATTGAAGTTGAAGAGTTTATTAAATCTGTAAAGTTAGAACGTTTGCATCATGCGGTAAAAAAACTGAACAATGGAAAATTAGTCATCGATTTATTACATCCGCCATCTGACGAGATGGAAACTATTTTAACTAAAATGGGAGCTGCATTTGATTTGGCTTATAAGCGTTTTGAAGATTTACAAAGAGCTGAAGCCCAAACTAAGGAAGCCCGAGTAGAAATTGCTTTAGAGAAGGTGCGTACAGTAGCTTTAGGACTAGAAACCTCTGAAGACATGCTTCAGGTAGCGCAAGTACTTTACGAACAGTTACTGGAATTGGGCTTTAGTAACATTCGGAATACCATTATAGATATTAATAACGATGAAGATGAAACTTTTTTAGATTATGACTATTCTCACGAAATGGGCGGAACAGTTACTTTGATGACATACAGCGATGACCCGGTGCTAGAAAAGCAAGTAAAGATCATTGCCTCATCTACCGAAAAGTTTTCAGAAACAATTTTAGAAGGGAAAACACTACAAAACTTAATAGATATGCGTAAAAAAAATGGGGAAGCCGACGACCCTAGACTTTTTAACGCAGATGCGGTATCTTATAATTTATATGCTTTTGGAAATGGTGCCATCGGAATTTCAAACTTTGGAAGATTAAAAGAACGAGAAAAGGAACTACTCAATCGGTTCAGAAATGTATTTACGTTTGCTTATCAAAGATTTTCTGACCTTCAGGCAAAAGAAAAACAGTCTCAAAAACTCAAAACAGAAAAACTGCGATTAGAAGAGACACTAAGCCACCTCCAAGCCACCCAAAAACAATTGATTCAATCTGAAAAGATGGCAAGTTTAGGGGAACTTACTGCCGGTATAGCTCATGAGATTCAGAATCCATTAAACTTTGTCAATAATTTTTCAGAAGTAAGCAATGAATTGATTGATGAAATAGATGATGAAATTGCCAATGGCGATATGGAGGAAGTCAAGGCGATTCTAAGTGATATTAAACAAAATCTTGAAAAAATAAATCATCACGGGAAGCGTGCTGATGCTATTGTTAAAGGCATGCTACAGCACAGTCGTAAAAGTACTGCCGAAAAAGTGCCAACAAATATCAATAAGCTGGCAGATGAATATTTACGCCTTGCCTATCACGGGCTAAGAGCCAAGGACAAAAGTTTTAACGCGACCTTAGAAACAGAATTTGATGAAAGCATTGGCATGGTAAAAGTAATTCCGCAGGACATGGGAAGGGTTATTTTAAATTTGATTACCAATGCCTTTTATGCGACCAACGAACAAAAAAATGTTACTGAAGATAACAACTTTAAACCAACTGTTTCTGTGTCAACTAAAAAACAAAACGATAGAGTAACTATTTCAGTAAAAGATAATGGAAATGGGATTCCGAAGGCTGTCGTAGATAAAATTTTTCAACCCTTTTTTACTACTAAACCTACGGGTGAAGGCACAGGGCTAGGCCTTTCTATGAGCTATGATATCGTAACCAAAGGGCATGGAGGAGAGTTAAATGTAACAACAAAAAAGGGCGAGGGAACAACATTTATAATTTCAATTCCAAATATTCCATGAGAAACCTTTGTTACATAATTTTTTCTTTTTGGAGTAGTGTAGCTTGTTATGCTCAAGATAGGGTGATACCAATTTCAACTTCAGACTTTAGGTCAAATGAGCAAATATTTTTAGCACCTTTAGATAATTGGTTGTTCCATCAAGGCAATGATGATAGTTGGGCAAATGCAGACATAGATGTTAGCGATTGGAAATTAATGAAGCCAACAGAACTAGACACGTCTCTTGAAGATGAAACAGGGCGCATTGAAGGATGGTTTCGGTTATCGTTTATTATAGACAGTTCCTTTTCAGAAATTCCCCTTTCCCTATCGCGTAATCTTTGGGCAGCAACAGATGTTTATTTAGATGGAAAGCTGGTGTACGCTTTTGGAAATACAGGAAACCCGTATACGGCATACAATCCTATACTCAAATATCCCATCCCAATTGATTTAGAAGTGGGTAAAGAACATGTCCTGGCTGTTCATGTAGTTGATTATGAAACTACCTTTACGCAACGTGAACTCAGGTTAAAGTCAACTAATTTACAGAATTTTATAAATCTAACTGGTCCTGGGTATTCCCATTGGGTGGAAAAAGATATCAAGCGCAGTTATTGGTACGGCGGACTTTGCATTGGGATAGCTGCATTGTTATTTTTTCTTTTTTGGCTATTGGTTGTTTTAAATCCGAAGCAGAAAATTTTTTGGTTGATCGCTGTAATGTCCACCATCGTATTACTTTATGCTATAAGCTTTTTCTATTCTTATTTTTATGACATCTCCTACGAAGTTGAAAAAATTAGATTTCTAATAATGATTACTCTTCAAGGATTCACAGTTGTTTATGGTCTAATTATCCTAGAGTGGGTGCTAAAAAACAAAATCTCAAAAATTTCTATCATTATCCTCATTGCATTAATAAGCACGAGTACTTTTGCTCATTTATTTTCTATCTCTTGGCCTTTTGGGATAGCCTTTACAGGAATGTTAGGATATTTAGGGTATTTGTTGGTAAGATTCCGAAACAAAATAAAAGGAGCACAACTTGCAGTAGTAGCTTCTATTGTAGTGCCAATTATTGCAATGACTGTATATATTAGTCTTCACAAATATTCATTGAATCTCTATAATGAATACGAAAAACCCATTATTGCATTAACCATCTTGAGCGCACCCTTTATGTTGATGATTTTTATCTCTATGCGATTAAAGGAGGTGCTTAAAAATGTAGAAGATGAAGCAAAAAAGGTAATGCAGGTTACAGAAGAAAAGAAAGAATTACTTTCCAATCAAAACATAATCCTAGAACAGCAAGTAAAAGAACGAACGGCAGCTCTAAAAACCTCGCTTGAAAATTTAAAGGCTACCCAATCGCAACTCATTCAGTCTGAAAAAATGGCAAGTTTGGGTGAATTAACGGCGGGTATTGCCCATGAAATTCAAAACCCTCTAAATTTTGTCAATAATTTTTCTGAAGTGAGTAGCGAACTAATAGCCGAAATTGACGAAGAAATGGCAAATGGAGATATGGAAGAAGTTAAAGCAATATTAGATGATGTAAAACAAAATCTCGAAAAAATAAACCACCATGGAAAACGTGCCGATGCTATTGTAAAAGGGATGCTCCAGCACAGTCGTAAAAGTACTGCTGAAAAAGAACCAACAGATATTAATAAATTGGCAGACGAGTACCTTCGATTAGCATATCACGGGCTTCGTGCAAAAGACAAAAGCTTTAACGCAACACTTGAAACCAATTTTGATGAATCTATCGGTAAAATAAATGTGATCCCACAAGATATGGGACGGGTGATTTTAAACTTGATTACAAATGCATTTTATGCAACTGCTGAACGAAAAAAGGCTTCAGAAAATGAGGACTATAAACCCACCGTTTCAGTCACTACAAAAAAATTAAAAAATACAGTAGAGATAGCAGTAAAAGACAATGGAACAGGAATACCTAAAAGTGTTGTTGAAAAAATTTTTCAGCCCTTTTTTACCACCAAACCTACAGGCCAAGGTACTGGATTGGGTTTGAGTATGAGCTACGATATTATTAAGACTCATGGTGGAGAATTAAATGTTGACACCAAGGAAGATGAAGGTACTACCTTTACCATACAACTAATAACTAACCAAAATAAGTGACATGAAAATTTTAGTAGTAGATGACGAAAAAGATGTAAAGGACTTGTTCCTGCAACGTTTCAGAAAAGAAATTAAAGCGGGGGATGTTACATTTATGTTTGCATTCTCTGGCGAAGATGCCTTAAAAGTTCTCGATACACTGGAGCAGGAAGCCATTCTAATTTTAAGCGATATTAACATGCCAGGCATGAGTGGTCTTGAGTTGCTGGAAAAAATAAAATCTAACTATGTAGCACCTCCCCCAGTCGTAATGATGATTACGGCCTATGGTGATGACGAAAATTACAATACGGCAAAACGATTAGGAGCTGACGATTTTTTAACGAAACCCGTTGATTTTAAATTGCTGAAAAACAAATTACTAAATAACTAGTTATGGCAAAAATACTTGTAGTAGATGATGAGGCAGATCTAGAAACGCTCATCAAACAAAAGTTTAGAAAAGAAATACGTGGGGGAACCTATGAGTTTTTCTTTGCTGAAAATGGCAAAGTAGCTTTAGAACGTATTGCCGAAGAACCTGAAATGGATATTGTCTTAAGCGATATCAACATGCCAGAAATGGATGGTCTTACACTACTTTCTAAGCTCAACGAATTGAGTCCTTTGATCAAGTCTGTGATTGTCTCGGCGTATGGTGATATGGAGAATATAAGAACGGCAATGAATCGGGGTGCCTTCGATTTTATCACAAAGCCCATCAATTTTGAAGACCTCACCCTTACGATGGAAAAAACCTTAAAGCATGCACTTCATATTAAGAAAACACTACAAGCCATTAAAGAAAACAATATTTTAAAAATGTATGTAGATGAAAATGTACTCAACTTTATGGGTAATAAAGAGTTTGAATCTACCATTATGGCAAATGAAACCATAGAAGGAACCGTTATTTTTATAGACATCTGTGGATTTACTACCATAAGTGAAAACGCTCCAGCAGATACCGTCGTAAAATTGATAAACTCCTATTTTGATGAGATGGTAAAGGAAATTATGGCGCAAGAAGGATATATAGATAAATTTATAGGAGATGCTATCATGGCTGTTTTTAGGGGAGAATACCATTTGGATCGAGCCATAGACGCTGCTTTGGCAGTTCGCAACCAAATAAACAAATTGCATGATAAAGAAGGTGGGCTAGAGTTTAATCCTAAAGTTTCTATTGGAATCAAAAGTGGTGAAATGATTTCTGGCAACATTGGCTCTTCAAGTTTGAAAAGACTAGATTATACAGTAATTGGAGACACTGTGAATACTGCAGCACGATTACAGGATGCTGCAAAAGAAAACCAGATTGTGATTTGCGAGGAGTGCTACGGAAAAGTAAAAGAATCCTTTCAATGTGAAAATATAGGAAGCATTTCGTTAAAAAATAAAGCAAAGCCTTTAACAATGTACCAAGTATTGGAGTAAGGAGGAATGATGTATAGAACAAAATAAAGTACGATTACCTAACACCTACCATTATGGAAGAAAACAACCCACATGAAGAAATTGAAGAAGCTAAAAAGTTTGTAGCGAATCCATCTCACGCCGAAGATCTTGTTGATCATTATTGGGGAAGTATCAATTATGTAACTAGCCTCATCAAAGCGTCTGAATTGAAAGCTGGTTTAATCCTTTCTTTCTACGGAATATTACTTAACTTTATTTATCAAAGTACAGGAAACTTATTAGCTTCAGTTAACAACGATACTGTTTTCTATGTACTTATTGGGTTGTGGGTTTCTAGTACGGCAGTATCTGTTTTCTTTTGTATCCGATGCTTTATTCCAAAAATAGAAGGAAAATTTAATCCCAATGTATTCTTTTTTGGAGATGTAATTTCAAAGTTTGGCGACATACAGCAATTTTCAAAAACCTTTCATAAAGTAAGTCTTGATGAAGAAAAACTTTTTGGACAACTAGGGGAGCAAATATTTATAATATCAAAAATTGCTGCTTGGAAGTTTAAAAATGTAAAAAGAGCAATACGATTTCTAGCACTAGGACTTATATTGTTATTTGTTACTGCAGCTTACTATGGAATGCTCATAGTACTGTAATTTACCTTTGACTCTGTACTATTAATTAAAAACAAAATAAGATGGCAACCGAAACTCCTGAATGGACAAAAACAGAACTACAGACTTATATTCTACTACTTTGTGCTAATGCAGATAACAATGAAACCCAAGAAGAAATAAGCATGATCCAATCAAAGGTTCCTAAAGAGACTTTTGAAAAAATCTACCAAGAATTTTCTAAAGATTCTGAAAAGAATAAACTAAAAAAAATAGATAAAAGTGTCCACATGCATACCTATACAAGTATGGAATTGAGTGCTTTTAGAAGAGAAATGTATAAAATTTTCTTTTCAGATTGTAAGTTCACCCTTATGGAGAAGCGGCTGGATATGACGCTAGATAATATTTTATACTAAAGTGATAAACAAAGCCTTCGAGACAAAACACAGCGATTAGTCTTTTAAGTAATTGTAATCTTGTACAAATTAATTCTCTATTTGAATCTAAGTTTGTAACTTACTGAAAACTATAGCTAAAATGCCTTCACAAAAACCTAATTTCAGCAATCTAAACGCTTTATACATTAACTGCACCCTAAAGAAAACACCACAAATGAGCCATACGCAGGCACTCATGGATGTTTCGATCAAAATCATGAGATCTGAAGGGGTAACGGTAGAATACCTTCGACTCGTAAACCACGATATTGCATATGGCGTGTATCACGACATGACCGAACATGGTGCCAAAACAGACGAATGGCCAGAACTCTGGAAAAAAGTACAATCTGCAGACATTCTTGTCATAGGTACACCCATTTGGCTGGGAGAAAAATCTTCGGTAGCTACAAAACTTATTGAGCGGTTGTATGCTGAAAGTGGAAAAAGAAACGACAAAGGTCAGTACTATTTCTACGGAAAAGTTGGCGGTTGTATTATTACTGGGAATGAAGATGGTATTAAGCACGTTGCGATGAGTACGCTTTATGCCTTGCAACATATAGGGTATAGCATTCCGCCTCAGGCAGATTGTGGTTGGATAGGAGAAGCTGGACCAGGACCGAGTTACAATGACGAAGAAAGTAATGCAAAAAGTAATGATTTTACCAATCGCAATACGACATTTATGACCTACAATTTGCTGCATTTAGCAAAACTACTTCAAGAACAGGGTGGCTATCCTTCCTACGGAAATTCGAGAGCCGATTGGGATGATGGTACACGTTGGAATTTTGAAAATCCAGAGTATCGATAGTACTTTTTATCCTTAAATTATTTGTAGTTTCGTAAGAAAATAGTTTGTTACACCTCTTTCAATATATCATAGCGCAAGCGGCTAAACGTAAGTTAGATAAGCCTAATGTTCGCACGAAGAAATCCCGTGAGCGAATTTTTAAAGAAACTAAGGTTGAACTTTCTCACCTAGCAAAAGATTCTGCCCTTATTTGTTTTGGAATCTTCTCTGCTTCCATTGGCCTTAATGGATTTTTATTACCTAATAGTTTTATTGATGGTGGCGTAACGGGAATCTCGTTAATTGTAACCGAATTTTCTGGCATCTCTTTATCCATTTTGCTGGTTACCATTAATTTACCTTTTGTCTTTTTGGCCTACTCGACCATAGGAAAAAACTTTGCATTGCGAAGTTTTATAGCAATTTTACTGCTTGCTGTGTTAGTTCATTTTATTCATATTCCTCCCATAACAGATGATAAATTACTCATTGCTGTTTTTGGAGGCTTTTTTCTAGGGGCTGGAATTGGATTGGCCATTAGAGGAGGTGCAGTTATCGATGGCACAGAAGTACTGGCGATCTTTATTAGCCGAAAGACACACCTTACCATTGGAGATGTAATCCTAGTATTTAACGTCATTATATTTAGTGTGGGGGCGTATACATTCTCTGTGGAGGTTGCGCTCTACGCTATGCTAACCTATTTAGCAGCCTCTAAAACAGTAGATTTTGTAGTGTCTGGTATTGAAGAATATGTTGGTGTTACTATTGTTTCAGATTTTAGTGAAGAAATAAGGGTGGCTATCATAGATAAAATGGGAAGAGGCTGTACCATTTATAACGGAAAACGTGGTTTTGGAAAACGAGGCGAGAAATTATTAGAAACCGATATTATTTACACAGTAATTACTCGTTTGGAACTTGCTAAACTTCATACCGAAATTGATAAAGTGGACTCTAATGCTTTTATTGTAATGCACAGTATCAAAGATGCAAAAGGAGGTATGATTAAAAAGAGGCATCTAAAATAAGACTATTCTTCCTCGTCTTTTTTCCCGTTGGCATACTTTCGTTCTAACTCTGCTTGAAACTCCTCCATGACTGGCTTTACAGTACTTTCGGGCAAGTCGGCAATACGTATGTACATTAATCCATCCACGGCATTGTTAAACAAGGGATCTACGTTAAACGCTACCACTTTTGCATTCTGTTTGATATATTTTTTAATTAACACAGGTAACCTGAGTGCTCCAGGTTCTACTTCATCAATGAGCTTGTCAAACTTGTTTAAATCGGCTTCACTTTCATCAAAAATAAAGTCTTTGTCAGCGTCCTTTAATTTTACTTTATATTCTTTCTTCGGATTGATATATTGCGCTACCCACGGATCATAATAGTTAGACTTCATAAATTCAATCATTAACGATTTTGAAAAGTCTGAAAATTTATTGCTAATACTTACGCCTCCAATTAAAAAGCGATGCTCAGGATATCGAAGGGTCGTATGAACAATTCCCTTCCAGAGCAAAAATAAAGGCATAGGACGCAATTGATATTCGTTGATGATAAAAGCACGTCCCATCTCAATAGATTTACTCATCATATCAAATAACTCTGGTTCAAACCTGAAAAGATCCTGAAGGTAAAATCCATCAATACCATACTTCGCAAAGATTTGAGATCCTAAGCCCATTCGATACGCTCCTGCCATTTTTCGAGCTTCATTATCCCATAAAAACATATGGTGATAATGGTTGTCAAAACTATCTAGGTCTGTAGCATTGTTGGTTCCTTCACCAACCGCTCTAAAAGTAATTTCACGTAAGCGTCCTATTTCGGCAAGGATGTTTGGGATTGTAGCAGCTTCAGCCAAAAAGACTTCATAATTTTTACTTTCTAGCAATCGTTTATCATTTTTCCGAAGCAAAGCAATTTCTGCTTCCATAGCCTCAACCGATACTGCGCCTACAATTTTCCTAACCGGTTTTGGTATTTTTAGGGTAGTAGGAATATTTTCTAGTAATTTCTTTTTCTGAAAGGGATTCGCTAACACATACGTCTTTTTCCGAAGAAAAGCAGTGTAGGCTTCAAGGCTTTCATGTTCCTGCTGATCGGCAACTGAAATTGGATTTCCAATACGAACTTTCAAGGTTCGTTCTTTTTGAGTCAACAATTCACTTGGTAATTTTGCTGTACGCAACGTGTCACTCACTTTTGCCCAGCGATAAAATGATTTGCTGTTTCTTCCGTGGAAATAAATTGGAATGACCGGAACACCAGCCCTTTTTACCAGCTTCATTGCGGCAGGTTCCCATGGTTTATCAACCATAATTTTATCATCCTTCTGTGTAGAAACTTCACCTGCAGGGAAAATTCCGAGTGGATGGCCGTCACGTAAATGTGTTAATGCGGCTTTAAAGCCCGTAACACTATTTTGTGCTTCCTTGTGTTCTTCAAAAGGATTTACTGGCATCACATAAGGCTTTAACGGCTCGATACGATGTAACAAAAAGTTCGCAATGATCTTGAAATCCTCTCTTTTTTCGAGTAAAATTTTTAGTAATAAAATACCATCTATTCCACCCAAGGGATGATTAGAAATGGTAATGAATCCGCCTGTTTTAGGGATTCGTTTTAGATCTTCTTCAGGAATTTCAAAATCAACTTCAAATTCATCCAGCAAAGCGTTGATAAATTCGAGTCCGCTTAAATGTTTATTCCGGTTGTATATTTTATTGCACGTAGAAATATTAAGGACTTTCATTAAAGACCAACCCATAAAAGTGCCTAAAAAGCCAAATTTATCGACTTTTATAGCTTTGGCAATCTCTTTAGCGTTGACAAGTCCCATAATTGTTTGAGGTGGTGTTTTTACAAATATAAACAAAGACTATAAGATTACTGCTTTGTTACCAGCTGAACAGTTTCACGACTTTCTTGCTTCACTAGTACAGTTTTTCCCTCGGTTAATGCTTTAATTCCTTTTTTAGTGGCATGCCGAATCGTAAACAATGTGACATTTTCATTCCATTTCACTTTAAAAACAGAACGCAGTTTATTAAGTAGTGCTTCTAAATTGTTGTATTTGTCATATACACAAACAGAAAAACTAATGGCAGAATTCTGTATCAACTCTACCTTCATTTTATATTCATGCAGCCATTTAAACACATCGCCAATGTTATCTTCCATCATAAAACTAAAATCTAGTGAGGACAACGAAATCAAAATAAGCTCCTGTTTTAAAATAAAACAAGATGTTAAAGGATCCAGAGTCACACCCTTGCCCACACAAGTTCCATCGTTTAACGGATTTAAAAACGATTTTACATATAAAGGGATTTCCTTTCGTTGTAACGGTTGTAAGGTCTTAGGATGAATTACAGAAGCTCCGTAAAATGCAAGTTCGATCGCTTCTCTATAAGAAATATGATGAAGTAAAGTTGTTTTTGAAAAATACCTCGGATCAGCATTCAAAACCCCGGGGACGTCTTTCCATATCGTCACACTGTCTGCATTTAAACAATACGCAAAGATCCCGGCCGTATAATCACTTCCTTCGCGTCCTAAGGTCGTTGTGAAATTATTGGTGGTTTCAGAACCTAAAAATCCCTGAGTAATCGTAATTCCCTTGGTCTCAACTGTCCCTAAAATAAGTTGTTGGGTTTGCTCCCAATCCACTCTGGCATCACGATAACTTGCATCTGTTTTGATACAACTACGTACATCCAACCAGGTGTTTTTTATATTATTTTCTGAAAGATATTCGGAAACTATGGTCGTAGAAATCAATTCTCCATATCCAACCACCTGATCATAAATGTAAGAGTGATTTGAAGATTTGGTAGTATCTAAAAATTGAGAAAGTTCAATAATAAAATCTTTTAGTTTTTTAAAAATTGGATGAGCCGTATTTTGAAATAGACCGTTTAAAATAACATGATGGTATTCATAAATTTCGGTAATTGCTGAAGCTACCTGAGTTTTATCCTTAAAATAATGGGTAATGACTCCTTCAAGTGCATTGGTCATTTTACCCATAGCCGACACAACTACAACCAGATTTTTTTCTCCTGTTTTTTCTAAAACAGCCACCAGATTTTTGACTCCTTCTGCATCCTTAACCGATGCTCCACCAAATTTGAATACTTTCATACAATGCCCACGAAGGTGGGTATCTTTTAAATTAAAACTTTACTTATCTATAAACTGCGCCAACCCTTCCTCTTCCATAATGGCGATATACCAATCCTTGTAAAAAATGGCTCCAGACTTTTCATAAAAGTCAATGGCTGGTTTATTCCAGTCCAGCACAATCCATTTTACTGCAACAATGCCTCTCTCATGGGCATACTGCATTACTTTTGAATATAACTTTAAGCCTATTCCTTTGCCACGCATAGATTGAGTCACAATAAGATCTTCCAGATGTACAGCACGTCCTCTCCATGTAGAAAAAACATCATACACTATAGCTATACCTTCAACAATTCCTTTAACTTCTGCTACAAAACAAGTAAAAAGGGGATCTGCACCAAAGCCCTCTTTTTCAAGTGTGTCTACTTTTATTTTTACGCCATCGGGTTCTTTTTCATAGACCGCGAGTTCTGTAATAAGTTCTAAAACACGAGGCATATCGGCTTTTGTGGCTTTCCTTATATGTATATCCATGGTAAAAGTTTACCCTACAAATATCGGTCGTATTTCTTAAAAATCCCGATATTTACAGCAAATTCACGACAACACAACTACATGGCTAAAAAAAATCAGACACTAGGCGAATTTATCATCGAGAATCAAAGTGAATTTAAATACTCCTCTGGCGAACTTTCGAGGCTGATCAATTCTATACGACTGGCCGCAAAAGTGGTAAACCATGAAGTAAACAAAGCAGGTCTGGTTGATATTTTGGGAGCTGCAGGCGACACCAATATTCAAGGGGAAGACCAGCAAAAATTAGATGTGTATGCCAATGAGGCTTTTATAAAAACACTTACCAACAGAGAAATTGTTTGTGGTATTGCTTCGGAAGAAGAAGACGATTTTATTACTATTCAGGGACGCAACAAAAAGAACGATAATAAGTATATCGTATTAATAGACCCGCTAGACGGTTCCAGCAATATCGATGTAAATGTTTCGGTAGGTACTATCTTTTCCGTCTATAGAAGAGTTACTCCTGAAGGTACTCCAGTCACGTTAGAAGATTTTCTACAGCCGGGAAATAGGCAGGTAGCTGCTGGTTATATTGTCTATGGAACCTCAACCATGATCGTGTATTCGACAGGACACGGAGTGAATGGATTTACCTTGAATCCTGCCATTGGAACATACTATCTATCTCATCCTAATATGAAATTTCCAGAAGATGGTCATATTTATTCGGTAAATGAAGGAAACTATGTGCACTTTCCGCAGGGCGTAAAAAATTATATTAAATATTGCCAGGCAGAGGAAGGTGACAGACCTTACACTTCGAGATATATTGGTTCTCTGGTTTCAGACTTTCATAGAAATATGATTAAAGGCGGAATTTATATCTACCCAAATACCTCAAAAGATCCTAACGGTAAACTAAGATTATTATATGAATGCAATCCTATGGCGTATTTAGCAGAACAGGGCGGTGGGAAAGCTAGTGATGGAAGCCAACGCATCCTGGATATTCAACCTACTGCGCTACACCAACGTGTCCCTTTTTTCTGTGGCAGTAAGAACATGGTCGAAAAAGCAGAAGAATTTATGCAAAAAGCATAATGCAACCTGTTACCATAAAAAAGAGCTTTTCAATAATCTTGAAAAGCTCCTTCAGTAGTATTATTTAAACAGCTTATTTCTTGTTCAACAGGTACCTGTAATCTTCCATATCAAGTCCTCCCTGATAGATTTCAATAGAACGTTTGATCAACTTTGAAGCAAGTTCGGCCGTATAGCCTAGTCCAATCGCATATTTCTCAATTAAAAAGCGCTCGTGATCATCAATCTCATGATCTGCAAAAATCATTTCAAAAAGATCATGCATACGCTCTAACCTTCTGTCTGCATCATTTGGCGGATTAATAGGATACTTTGTTGGATTTTTTAAGATCTCCTCATATTCACTTTCAGCGATATCTAGTTTTCTTGCAAATCTGCGAAGCATTTTTTCCTCTTCCGCATTGAGTTCTCCATCTACTGCAGCCATGCTCGCTATCGATGCAAAATGACCTACATTTCTCTGGTGTTCTCCACTCTCAAATAAATCTGTAAAAGACATAGTATAAATTTAGAGTACAAATATAATCTATGTGTAAAAAAATTCCGAAGAAAGCTTCAGAATATTTTGCTATTCTTTTTAAAGATATAATCCATTAAACTTTTCTTAATGGCGCCGTAATACAAATCAAAAACGTTTAATTTTATTCTGAAAACTTCAAACATGTCAAAAACTCCCCTACTCATTTTTAACAGTAAAGGCATCTATTGTAAACAGGCAGATGTATACATTGATGCATGGAAACCTGTTGACAAATGCATCGTCACACATGGACACGCAGATCATAGTCGCTGGGGACACAAACAATACATCACCCACACAAACAATGTGCCTATCATAAAACATCGATTGGGAGAAATAATCGTAACCGGAAAGAACTGGGGCGAAACATTTACCATCAACGGGGTCACTTTTTCTTTACATCCTGCAGGTCATATTGTAGCTTCGAGTCAGGTTCGTGTCGAATACAAAGGGGAAGTTTGGGTTTTTACTGGTGATTTTAAAACTGAAAATGACGGCATTGCAGAACCTTTTGAACTTGTAAAATGCAATACATTTATAACCGAATGCACCTTCGGCCTTCCGGCCTTTACATGGACTCCGCAAGCTGAAGTATTTAAGGACATCAACAACTGGTGGGCTGCCAATCAAGCCGAACATAAAACATCTGTCCTCTTTGGATATTCCCTCGGAAAGGCACAGCGATTACTGAAACATCTTGACCCATCCATAGGCAAAATATATACGCATGGAGCAATCGAAAATATGACCGATGTACTCCGAAGCAACTATCAATTTCATGAAACTACCCGAATTACCAGAGACACCAAAAAAGAAGAATTGTTAGGGAATATCGTCCTGGCTCCTCCCAGTGCTCATGGAGGCACTTGGATTCGGAAAATGGTTCCCTATGTCACTGCAAATGCCAGTGGCTGGATGACCTTTAGAGGTGCCAGACGAAGACGTGCCATCGACCGCGGATTTGTATTAAGCGACCATTCCGATTGGGACGGGCTACTATCTACGGTCAAAGAAACAGGCTGCGAGAAAGTGATCGCGACTCACGGGTATACCGAAATTTTTTCCAGATATCTTAGAGAAGAAATGGGACTGGACGCCCGAACCGAAAAAACACAGTACGAAGAAGAGGGAAGTGAAAGTTCAAAAAAAGAAGCGGAGGAAGACGTATGAAAGATTTCGCTAACCTTATAAAAAAACTGGACAGCACGAATAAAACAAATGAAAAGGTTGCTGCCCTCACTGCCTATTTTAATAGTGCTTCTGAAGAGGATAAACTATGGACTATCGCTATTTTGTCACATCGAAGACCTAAACGTCCTGTAAATACAACTTTGCTTAGAGAATGGGCTACAGAAATTAGCAATGTTCCGCTATGGTTATTTGAAGAAAGCTACCATATTGTAGGCGACCTGGCCGAAACCATTGCCTTGATTATTCCTAAAACAAACGCTTCTAAAAAAAATAAAAAATCGCTCTCTACCTATATTCAAGAGATTATTACACTTCGTACCCTTTCCGAAGAAGAAAAAAAACAATACCTCCAGCAAAACTGGTTACAGCTTAGCTATTTTGAACGCTTTGTTTTTAACAAGATCATTACGGGTGGTTTTAGAATTGGGGTGAGCCAAAAATTAATGACACGGGCCTTATCAAAATCCGCAGGAATTGAAGAGGATATTCTTGCCTATAAACTAATGGGCGATTGGACCCCTCAAAACACCACCTATCAAAAATTAATACTTGAGGAGAATCCAGAGGACTACCTCAGCAAGCCCTACCCTTTCTATTTGGCGTATGCGGTAGAAGATAATTTTCAGGAGGAGTTGGGAAATATTCAAGATTGGAGCTTTGAACATAAATGGGATGGAATTCGCAGTCAGGTAATTATTCGAAATGACGAAGTATTTGTTTGGTCACGTGGGGAAGAACTGGTAACCGATAAATATCCCGAGTTTCAGTGGTTTTTATCAAAGATTCCTAACGGAACTGTACTAGACGGTGAAATACTTCCGTTTGGAGGGAAACAAATTGGTAATTTTAATGACCTTCAAACACGAATAGGACGTAAAAATCTGAGCAAAGCCTTACTCGAAAAAACTCCGGTTATATTAAATGCATACGATTTGCTGGAGTGGGAAGGAAAAGACATTCGGCAACGGCCTTTTTCAGAAAGAAGAGAGATTTTAGATCAACTCATTAGTGAATGTGATTGCGATGCGATAGGACTCTACCTCAGCGAAACCATGGAATTTGATACTTGGGAAGCTGCGGCCAAAGAACGAGAACTTTCCAGAGAAAAACGTAGTGAAGGCCTAATGTTAAAACGAAAGGATTCTCCCTATCTCGTTGGAAGAAAAAAAGGAGACTGGTGGAAATGGAAAACAGATCCGTTTACCATCGATGCTGTGTTGACCTATGCTATGCGTGGCCACGGAAGGAGAGCCAATTTGTACACAGATTATACCTTCGGATTGTGGGACAATGGTGAACTTGTCACGTTTGCTAAGGCCTATTCCGGATTGACCGATGCAGAATTTAGACAGGTAGATAACTGGATCAAAAAAAATACGTTGGAGCGTTTTGGACCTGTACGAAGTGTCACTCCCCATCATGTCTTTGAGATTGCGTTTGAAGGAATCGCTGAAAGCAGCCGTCATAAAAGCGGGATTGCCACACGGTTTCCGCGAATTTTACGCTGGCGGAAAGACAAACCCAAGGAAGAAGCAAATACACTGGACGATTTAAGAGCGTTGATCCCAAAGTGAAACAATCTGAACTCATCCATATAGCCGAAGACTGGTTCCAAAAACAACATTGGAACGCATTTCCCTTTCAAAAAAAAACATGGAAAGCATTTCTGGATGGCAAGCACGGTTTGTTAAACGCTCCTACCGGAAGTGGAAAAACCTATGCACTTTGGGTACCTGTCGTGCTTCAGTATATTAAAGACAATCCCGATTATAAAACTAAAAAAGCAAAGGGTTTAAAAGCCATCTGGATCACACCGTTACGGGCACTTTCCGTAGAAATCAAGCAATCTGCACAACGGTTTGCAGACGAATTAGAAACAGGATTGACTGTAGGAATTAGAACAGGCGATACCACACAAAGTGAACGGGCAAAACAAAAAAAGAACATGCCCGATTTGTTGATCACGACTCCCGAAAGCTTGATGCTATTGCTGGCAAGTAAAGGCTATGATAAAATGTTTAACACCCTCACTGCTGTGATTGTAGATGAGTGGCATGAATTATTGGGCAGCAAACGAGGTGTCCAAATTGAATTGGCACTTTCGAGATTGAAAACTGTTGCTCCAAAACTTCGCATCTGGGGGATTTCGGCCACCATCGGAAATTTGGAGCAGGCACAGGATGTGTTGTTAGGAATGGATGCGCGATTTCGAGAAAATTCTATTTTAATAAAAGCCAAACTCAATAAAAAAATCGTGGTCAAGTCCATCATCCCTAAAAAAATGGAAACCTTTCCGTGGCGGGGACATTTAGGATTGCATTTACTAGAAGACATCATTCCAATTATAAATGATAGTAAAACGACCCTCATCTTTACCAATACGCGTAGTCAATGTGAGATCTGGTTTCAGAAAATATTAGAGAAACATCCCGAGTTCGCAGGCGAAATTGCCATGCACCACGGAAGTATCAACAAAGAAACACGTCTTTGGGTAGAGCACGCCATTCGAAATGAAAGTCTAAAAGCCGTGGTCGCTACCTCAAGTCTCGATCTGGGAGTCGATTTTGCTCCTGTGGAAACTATTATTCAGATTGGCGGACCAAAAGGGATCGCCAAGTTTTTACAACGGGCAGGGCGAAGCAATCACAGACCTGGCGAACCCAGTGTGATTCATTTTTTACCCACGCACGCCATGGAATTGATAGAGGCTTCCGCCTTAAAAAAAGCAGTTAAAGGAAACGTGATGGAAGATCGCATTCCGTATCTGTTGAGTTTTGATGTGCTTATTCAGTATTTGGTAACGCTGGCAGTAAGCGACGGATTTATTCCGAAGGAAATATATCCTGAAATTAAAAATACCTTCTGCTTTCAAGCCATCACGGACGAGCAATGGTTATGGTGTCTCAATTTTATTACAAAGGGAAGTCAGAGTTTACAGGCGTATGATGAATACAAGCGCGTTATTATAGACGAAGACGGTCGTTATAAAGTGGAAAGCAGACAAATTGCAATGATGCATCGTCTTTCTATAGGGACTATCGTAAGCGATGCGATGGTACAGGTGAAATATGTGAGTGGCGGATTTATAGGCACTATCGAAGAATTTTTTATTGGCAAAATGAAGCCTAGCGATGTGTTTGTCTTTGCAGGCAGAACTTTAGAGTTAGTTCGTGTTCGAAACATGGTCGCTCAGGTTCGGCGTAGTTCCAAACGAACTAGCAATGTGGTGAGTTTTATGGGCGGACGAATGGCGTTGTCTTCACAAATGAGTGAAATATTGAGAAACGAATTACAAAGCGAAGCCGATCATAAACGCAATACACCAGAATTAAAAGCACTAAGTGATATATTTGACCGACAAGAACTTGAAAGTATTGTTCCTGGAAATAACGAGTTTTTAATTGAGACTTTTAAAACCCGGGAAGGCTATCACTCGGTTTTCTATCCGTTTGAAGGTCGGTTTGTACACATGGCGATGGGTGGTTTATTGGCGTATCGCATAAGTTTGTTGTTGCCAATTACTTTTTCACTGGCATATAATGACTACGGATTTGAACTACTTAGCGACCAGCCGCTGGACATTCAACAGGTGTTGGATAATAATTTATTTACGGTCGAATATTTATTTGAGGATCTTCAGAAGAGTTTAAATTCTACAGAACTGGCACGACGAAAATTTCGGGATATTGCGGTTATTAGCGGAATGGTTTTTACAGGGTATCCCAGCAAACAAATAAAAACAAAGCACCTGCAAAGTAATTCTCAGTTGCTGTTTGATGTGTTTAGAGATTATGAAGCAGATAATTTGTTATACCAGCAGGCGTTTCGAGAAACCTTTGAACACGAGATGGAAGAAGGTCGATTACGTCTGGCGTTAGAACGAATTGCAACGCAAACGGTGGTTTGGAAACAATGTGAGAAAGCAACTCCGTTTAGCTTCCCTATTATTACAGATCGTTTGCGGGAGAAATTGTCTTCAGAAAAATTAAAAGACCGAATTAAACGAATGACCTTACTTTTGATGAAATAGTGGAACACACTCTTCAAATACAAAACAATTTATTTACGCTACATCCCAGCGGAGCGATCTTTTGGCAGGATAAATCAATGTTGTTAATAGCAGATGTGCATTTGGGGAAGGTGACACATTTCAGAAAACACGGTGCTGCGATTCCGCCACATCTCGCTTTTAAAAATCTCGAAAAATTAACTGAGGTGAGTAATCATTTTCAACCAAAAACAGTTTGCTTTCTGGGCGATCTGTTTCATAGTAATTTAAATACAGAATGGAACGATTTTGCCAAATGGGTAGATTACACTTCTTCAGACATTGTTTTGATAAATGGCAACCATGATATCATTCCGAAGTACCTTTTTGAAGAGGTAGGAGTTAGCATATATGAAGAACAGGTCATTGACAATTTTTTATTGACTCACCACCCTACAGAACATGAGACTTTATTTAATTTTTGCGGCCACATACATCCTGGAGTGACGCTAGGTGGCGTGGGTAGACAAACTATAAAACTTGCTTGTTTTTTTAAATCTGAAAACCAACTCATTCTACCTGCATTTGGTACATTTACAGGAAAGTATCTGTTAACTCCCACCGAAACTGATGAAATTTATGTGCTTGTCGATGGGGAAGTGCTGAAAGTTTCTTAATTAAAATCAACTATGAAAAAAACACTACAAATAGCTAACATCGTTGCATTTATCGTAACGATCTATTTTAATTATGCTTCTAGTGCCGGCGTTTTTAACGACACCACTCAGGCAGATATGAGCGCTCAATATGAGACCTTATTCACGCCTGCTGGCTATGCTTTTTCTATTTGGGGACTTATTTATCTTTTACTGTTGGGATTTGTAATCTATCAGTCACGAAGTCTGTTTGTAAAAGTGAGAGATGATCAATTTGTTACGCGCACTGGCTGGTGGTTTGTCTTGAGTTGTATTACCAATAGTTTGTGGTGCTATCTGTTCGTTTCAGATTATATATTGGTATCAACATTTGTGATCTTTTGTATGTTGTTTTGTTTGCTTCAGATTGTAGTACGGAATAGAATGGAATTGGATGACGAACCTATTTCTGTCATTCTGTTTTTATGGTGGCCTTTTGTGATCTATTCAGGATGGCTCACGGTTGCCTGTATTGCAAATGTTTCGGTATATTTTACTAAAATAGGTTGGGACAGATTTGGAATTTCAGAAAATATCTGGACAATTAGTATGATCTTGGTTGCGATGGTCCTCAATCTTATTATTACCTGGAAACGGAATATGCGCGAATTTGCTCTGGTTGGAGTTTGGGCGCTTGTCGCCATCGCAGTCGCAAATTGGGAAACGCATTCAGATATTAAAATAACTGCTTTGGTTGCTTCAGCAGTATTAGTGGTTAGTAGTAGCTATCACGCGCTTAAAAATCGTGATACCAATCCGGCGATAAAGTGCGTAGAATATTTTAAAAAATAAGGATGAGATCTCAAAAACACCTGTTCAGTTTACCCGAAGAAATTACCTACCTCAACTGTGCGACTATGTCTGCACAATTAAAGTCGGTTGAGAAAATTGGAATTGAAAATCTGCTAAAAAAATCTACCCCGTATGTAATAGAAGGCAAACATTTTTTTGAAGAACGTGCTATTTTAAAGCAGCGTTTTGCTCAACTCATTGATTGTACAGATGACGAGAGTGTTTCGATCATTCCTTCAGTTTCCTACGGAATTGCCAACGCAGTAAAGAATATTCCATTTGAGAAAGGTGACGAAATTATAGTACTTGACGAACAATTTCCCAGCAATTTTTATGCGTGGAAGCACTTGGAAACAACCGAAGGTGTTTCCCTAAAGACCGTCGCAGCACCTCCTGTTGCAAGCGGAAGAGGGAGTTTATGGAATGAAAAACTTCTAAATACGATTAACTCAAAAACAAAAGTAGTTTCCATTCCGCAGGTACATTGGGCAGACGGCACCTTGTTTAATTTGAAAGCCATTCGTGAAAAAACAAATGAGGTGGGTGCCTATCTTATTATCGATGGTACCCAGAGTGTGGGAGCGATGGAATTTTCAATACAAAAAATTCAGCCAGACGCACTTATCTGTGCAGGCTACAAGTGGTTGATGGGCGGCTACGGATTGGGAATGGCATATTATGGAGCGCGATTTTATGATGGAACACCCATAGAAAATAATTGGATGAATCACGAAGGCAGTGAAGATTTTACCCATCTAGCAAAGTATAACGAGAATTTTAAACCCAAATCGGCACGCTATGATATGGGAGAGAGCAGTAATTTTATATTAACGCCGATGCTTTCTGAAGGTATTCGGCAACTCAATGAGTGGTCTCCAAAAGCCATTCAGGAGTATTGTAAAATCATTTCTCAAGCACCTATCCAACAACTCAAAAAGCTAGGGTATTTTATAGAGGAAGAATCATTTCGAGCCAATCATCTTTTCGGGATTTATCTTTCCGAAGAAAAAAAGCTACAAAGTATAAAAGACCGCCTACAGGCAGAAAAGATTTTTGTGAGCTACCGAGGAAATGCCATTAGAGTGTCTCCAAATGTATATAATACAGAAGCCGATTTGATGAAGTTAGTAGAGTGTTTTTTTTAAGCCTATTCTATTTGATCATTTCACGTTTCACGCCTCACGTTTGAAAACATACCACAAGAACCTCTTTGACCATCCCTAATTAGAAAGTAATTTTATTTGTACTTCTTCCTTCAAATCTCTACACCATTCCTTTAATGTCGTTGCCCCAAGTGGGGTATGCAAAAATCATCCTTTTTAGATCCTTCGTTGTCAGTTTTCCACACATTGCAAGTACAAATAAATTAATCATTTCGCCAGCTTCCGGAGCAATGATATGAACGCCTAAAATCAGATCCCGCTTTTTATCGACAATACTCTTATAGCCGTAGGTTGTTGAATTTATTCTTTTCGCATTAAACCAATGCGGAACGCATTTAAACTCGACCACAATATCGTATCCTTTCTCTTTTGCCTGCTGTTCGGTCAAACCAATGGATGCGAGTTGCGGCAAGGTAAATACCACACTGGGAACTGGTGGAAAATCTAATTTCTCTGTATTTCCTTTTCTAATATTGATAGAAACCACACGTGATTCCTGGGAAGAAACAGGCGTTAATGGTAAGGTTCCGCTCGCCGAAACATCACCACAGGCATACACCGATTTGTTCGTGGTATTCTGAAGGAACTCATTAACTGAAATTCCATTTTTTTCAAATGCTACATTTCCTTTTTCGAGGTCTAATTGGTCAATAGATGGAACTCTTCCTGCGGTATTAAAGACAGCTTTTGTTTTTACTGAATTAGAGCTTCCGTTTTTCTGAAAGGTCACTCTAAAATTTGTCCGAAGTTTTTCAACTTTAGTTACCTCTGCATTAAATATAAAAGTAATTCCCAGCTCCTCTGAAGCTTTCGTCAAATAATCTACTATATCTGCTTCAAAGGGTGCTAAGGGTCGGTCACCAAATTCGATTACCGTTACTTTCGAACCACATCGTGCTGCAATATGCGCAAACTCCATCCCAATATACCCTGCTCCTACAAATACGATCTCTTCTGGCAAATCAGGTTGATGTAAAAAGTCGTCGCTATGTAATAAATGTTCTCTGCCAGGAATCTTAAGTTCCATAGGTTTCATTCCTGTAGCAACCACAATCTTCTTAGCTTTTACTGTTTTCCCTTCTACAGAAAGAGTGTTTTCATCTAAAAATTTTGGCGACTGATGGTACAGTTCGATACCTGCTTTTTTTAGATCTTTTTCGGTCGCCGCGGGAATGGCACTGGTAAAATTTTCTTTAAATTTCTGTAAATCCTGCCAGTTAACTTTTGGAATAGAATCAACACCTTTTCCTTTTAATTTTGTAGCTAATTCGATTACTTCAGTTGCACCTACCAATACCTTTTTTGGGTCACATCCTCGGTTAGGACAGGTGCCGCCGTAAATCCTATTGTCTGCAATCGCTACGGTTAATCCTTCCGCAGCACATTCCTTAGCTACCCCTTTTCCTGCGGTTCCTGTGCCAATTACAAATACATCATATTCCTTTATTCCCATCTTTAGTGCCCGAGAAGTCGGGCAGCTTTTTAATTAACATACTATTTCAACTTGTAAAGTAGTCAAACTCCTAAAATCACTATGTTATCAAAATGATAAAGTTGTTATTTTAGTTGGTTGTAATTCCATCAACGAAGTATCTTTGGGCTTTATTAAAATTTACCCGTTTTCCCGGGCTTAAAAGTTTCTCGCTTTCGCCGAAAATAAATTATCCGCCTGCGCGGACAGTAAACATGAGTAAAACACTTGTTTGTTCGCTTTTTGCACAGTCTTCTTCTTTAAGAAAACTGCAGGATACTATACTCGTTTCTGAAAAGGACACCCCCCTTAGTCCCCCCTCAAAGGGGGAAATAAGTATTTCTGGCCTTGTAGGTTCGGCTACCTCTCTTGTCATTGCTGAAATATTTAAAGCTTCAGAGCGGCCTTTTCTCATTATTCTGAACGATAAAGAGGAAGCCGCGTATCATCTCAATGATCTTGAAAATCTGTTGGGAGATGACAATGTCCTTTTTTATCCCGGAAGCTACCGAAGGCCTTATCAGATTGAAGAAACAGACAATGCCAATGTATTATTGCGGAGTGAAGTTTTAAACCGAATCAATTCCCGAAAAAAACCTGCACTTATTGTCACCTATCCTGAAGCGCTTTTTGAAAAAGTAGTCACCAAAAAGGAACTGGAAAAAAATACCTTAAAACTTTCGGTAGGTGAACATGTTACTATTGATTTTGTAAATGAAGTCCTGTTTGAATACCAGTTTAAACGTACCGATTTCGTGACCGAACCTGGTGAATTTTCAGTAAGAGGTGGAATTCTGGATGTATTTTCTTTCAGTAATGATGAACCCTACCGAATCGAATTTTTTGGTGATGATGTCGATAGTATTCGAACCTTTGATGTCGAAACGCAACTTTCATTGGAACAACTAAAAAAAGTTTCGATCATTCCCAATGTTGAGAACAAAAAGCTGGATGAAAACAGAGAAAGCTTTTTAAAATACATTTCTTCAAAAACAGTGGTTTGCTTAAAAAACAAAGAACTGTTAAGCGGAGCCATTGATAAACTGTTCAGGAAAGCAAAAGAAGCTTATAAAGCCACCGAAGGACCTGTAAAAATGAGTGCGCCAGAAGAAATTTTCTGTACTTCTGGGTTGTTAAACAAACAATTAGAGGAGTATACGACGGTTACTTTTTCAAATAAAAACATCCCCCTCAATCCCCCTTCAAAGGGGGAGGCTTCGATTTCATTTAACACCGTTCCGCAGCCATCGTTTAACAAGCAGTTTAACCTGCTTATTGAAAACCTTAACACCAACACGGCAGACGGCTACACTAACTACATATTTTGTAGCAGCGAACAACAAGCAAAGCGTTTTCATGATATTTTTGAAGATGCACAGGGACACGTAGAACAATTTGAAACAATTGTATTCCCGTTGTTTCAGGGCTTTATTGATCACGAAAACAAAAATGTTTGCTATACAGACCATCAGATTTTTGAGCGATATCATAAATTTAATTTAAAGAACGGCTATGCAAAAAAGCAGGCAATCACTTTAAAAGAATTGACCAATCTGGAAGTGGGTGATTATGTCACCCATATCGATCATGGTATTGGAAAGTTTGGAGGGCTTCAGAAAATAGAAGTCGAAGGAAAGCAGCAAGAAGCCATCAAATTGATTTACGGAGAACGGGATATTCTATACCTTAGCATTCACTCACTTCATAAGATCTCTAAATACAATGGAAAAGACGGTACGGTTCCTAAAATCTACAAACTAGGAAGTGCCGCCTGGAAAAAACTAAAGCAAAAAACAAAAACGCGGGTTAAAGAAATTGCTTTTAACCTTATTGAATTATACGCAAAGCGAAGGCTTCAAAAAGGGTTTCAGTATGATCCCGACAGCTACTTACAACACGAACTGGAATCATCTTTTATGTATGAGGATACTCCAGATCAATCAACCGCTACAGCCGATGTAAAAGCAGATATGGAAAGTGAGCGCCCAATGGATCGTTTGGTATGTGGAGATGTAGGCTTCGGAAAAACCGAGGTTGCCATACGTGCCGCATTTAAAGCAGTTGATAATGGCAAACAGGTTGCTGTCTTAGTTCCAACGACTATTCTTGCCTTTCAGCACCATAAAACATTTACCGAACGACTCGAGGGAATGCCAGTCAATGTAGATTACCTTAACCGTTTCCGAAGTGCAAAACAACGACGTAGCGTATTAGAAAATCTGGCTTCAGGGAAACTAGATATTGTAATAGGAACACACCAATTGGTAAGTAAAGCAGTAAAATTTAAAGATCTGGGGCTGTTGATTATCGATGAGGAGCAAAAATTTGGGGTTTCAGTAAAAGACAAGTTAAAAACCATTAAAGAAAATGTAGACACCCTTACATTAACGGCAACTCCTATCCCAAGAACATTACAATTCAGTTTAATGGCCGCTCGTGATCTAAGCGTAATCACCACTCCGCCGCCTAACCGATATCCGGTGGAAACCCATGTGATACGATTTGGTGAAGAAACTATTCGGGATGCAGTACAGTATGAAATATCCCGTGGCGGACAAGTATTCTTCGTTCACAACCGAATTGAAAACATTAAAGAAGTAACTGGTTTGATCCAGCGATTATGTCCGGATGCAAAAATAGGCATTGGTCATGGGCAAATGGAAGGTAAAAAACTGGAAGCTCTCATGCTTGCCTTTATGAATAATGAATTTGATGTGTTGGTTTCAACCACCATTATTGAAAGCGGGCTGGACGTACCCAACGCCAATACCATTTTTATCAACAATGCGAATAACTTTGGATTAAGTGATCTCCACCAAATGCGAGGTCGCGTAGGACGTAGTAATAAGAAAGCGTTCTGTTATTTTATTACGCCACCGTATTCTGCGATGACAGACGACGCCAGAAAACGGATTACTGCTCTGGAACAATTTAGCGAATTGGGTAGCGGATTAAATATTGCCATGAAAGATCTTGAAATTCGTGGCGCTGGTGATTTATTAGGCGGGGAACAAAGCGGATTTATCAACGAAATTGGTTTTGAGACCTATCAGAAGATTTTAGCTGAAGCCATTGAGGAATTAAAAGAAAAGGAGTTTAAAGATTTATATACTGAAACAGATGCCAACTTTAAAAACCGAACCTTCGTTAAAGAAGTTGTCATTGATACCGACTTCGAATTATTATTTCCAGACGATTATGTAAATAATATTACTGAAAGATTAAATCTCTACACCAAACTGAATGAACTCCAAGACGAAGCAGCACTCGCGGTATTTGAAAAAGAACTAATAGATCGCTTTGGAGAATTACCCGCAGAAGTTACCGATCTCTTGAACAGTGTTCGTATTAAATGGCGTGCGATTGCTCTTGGTCTGGAACGTGTCATTATGAAAAAAGGAAAGTTTGTTGGGTATTTTATTAGTGATCAGCAGAGCGATTTTTATCAGAGTGAAGCGTTTACAAAAGTGCTTCAGTTTGTGCAAAGCCATTCTCATTTGGTAACGATGAAAGAAAAACAAACCAGAAATGGATTGCGTTTACTATTAACCATCGAGAAAGTACCTTCGGTAGAAAGAGCACTCAACGTTTTAGAAAAATTTTCGGCTTAAAAATTGTAAAAACTACCGTACATTTAAACATAGAATTTCCTATCATGTTAAAAAAAATATTCTTTTTATTATTTCTTATTCCCCTTCTTACCTCAGCTCAGCATACCATTACTGGGACATTTTCCCCAGCCGAAGAGTATACCTATGTAATTTTATATCGTGTTGAGCCTACTAAAAATTACTACACTACAGATAGCAAAAAAGACGAAAAAGATAATTTTAATTTTGAGTTAGACAGCACTAACGGACCTGGCGTTTATAAGGTAGTATATGGAATTCCGCAAGATGAGAAAAACTTCTATCTGGTCTATAATGGAAAAGAAGATATAGCCTTTACTTTTTCTGAAAAAGAAGGTCTCACTTTTACAGCTTCCGAAGAGAATAAATTACTCGCCTCTTTTGAAGCACAGATGTATCGCATACAAAAAGAGATTATTGAAGCGTATCAATCAAATCCTATTGATAAAGCACAAATTGTCGCGCTGTTTAAAGAACAGGAATTACTGCAAAATGAATTTGAAAACCAACCAAATTTGGGTATTGCGGTTCATTTTATAAAAGCGAACAGACTGTATACTCCCTCAAAATATGAAGATTTTAAAACCTATGTGAAGAACCGAAAGGACACCTATTTTGACCATGTAAATTATGCCGATGACGTTTTGCAACGCTCTTCATTTTTAGACGATAATGCCAAAGGGTATATTTATGGATTTGTAAATCCTGCTGCTCCCGAAGAAAGTTATGTTTCAAATATTGATGACGTATCAAAGGCTGTAGAAGCAGCGGATATATCCTATCAAAAAACGATCTGGCATTCCATTTGGGCAGACCTAATTGAAAAGGAGTTGTTTGAAGCTTCCAAATATCTAGCCAACACATACCTGATTCCAGCTGCAAAAAAAGACAAAGACACACAAATGGTAAATAATGTGTTTAAATTTCAAAATTTAACTTTGGGATCTGAAGCACCTAACTTTTCTTGGACCGAAGAGATTAATGGAACCGAAGAAACCAGATGGTTACATAATCTGGAGCCTGCAGAAAATTACTTGCTCATTTTTTGGAGCAGTGGTTGCTCTCATTGTCTTGCTGAAATTCCTAAAATTCATACCTCATTTGCAAGTGTGCCTGAGCGTAAATTAAAAATTGTTGCCATTGGAATGGAAGATGAACCAAGGGGTTGGGAAAATATGACGGATGAGCTTCCAAGATTTACACATGTCTATGGCGCCGGAAAGTGGGACAATGACATTGCAAAGACCTATGATATTACTTCAACGCCTACTTACTTTGTATTGGATTCTAACAAAAGAATTATCTCAAAACCTGAAACTTTAGAAGAATTAATGCGAGGATTTACACTTGATAAATAATCCTCAAGCCTTGTTATTACTATAATGACGTGTAAATGTCGGGTAAAATTCAGGCTAAAAAAATAGAAATTTAGATCATGAATCGTAGTATTGCTTCATCAAAACAAAATATCATAACGATGAAACAGCCAGAACTCGGTCAGCAGATTTTAAAGCTTCGCAAACAAAAAGGACTTACTCAGGAAGAACTTGTAGAACAATGCAATATCAACGTTAGAACTATTCAGCGTATAGAAGCAGGCGAAGTAACGCCACGAAGCTACACCATAAAAACAATTATGGATGTGCTGGGGTTTGATCTCGAAAAGATAAATGAGCAGAAAGAAATTCTAGACACTTCTAATGCAGTTTCTCACTCGCTCCATTTAAAAATTGCGTGGATATGTGGAATCATTTACTTTCTTTTAGGATTTTTAGAGTTTGCCGCAGACACTTCAAGATATATTGATGAAGACAAACTTCTAAGCGATATTCCCTACAGTATTTTAAAAGTTGCAGTATTAGCAACCTACATTTATTTTATGTGGGGATTTGTGATCACAGGTAAGATTTTTAAACAATATTTGCTCAAGATCGCTTCGTTTGTTCTTATAGGCATACACATTCTTTTCTACGGGTATGATATTATCTCCCTATTTACTCAGGAAGTACAAATCGAATATGTTATTACAACGTATTCTATTTTCTTCGGAATTTCTACTTTTCTTTTAGGATATGCAGTTCTAAAGCTAACAAAACCTATTGGGACATTGGCAACGATAACTGGTGGATTGCTCATAGGAAGCGCCGTAATGTTTATACTAGTGTTTATGAGTTGGTTAGGATATATCTTTTTAATTCCAGCTACTCTTTTACAAATCATACTATTATTTAAGGTTGCTGAACTGCTGCAAGAAAAGACGAATACTTATTAAAAATGATAAAAAGCATTTTCGAAATGTTCAACTTTTTCAACTTTTTGGTTTTTGAGAACAGCAATAATATCAAATCGCGCTTCCAAGTCTATATGGTTTGAGATGATATATTCATTGGCTGCTTTGACAAGTAATTTGATTTTCCCTGGGGTAACAAAATTCTGGGGATCACCAAAAAAATCACTATTTCTCGTTTTTACCTCGACAATAACAAGCTGATTTTCTTTTTGTGCAATAATATCAATCTCTGCTTTCTGAAAGGTCCAATTACGTTCTAGAATTTTATAGCTTTTGCGAAGTAAATACTGTACTGCTAGTTCCTCTCCTAAATTGCCAAGTTCATTGTGTGATGCCATGACAATTTAAAATTTTAATTGAACCTTATTATTATCAACCGAAAATAACACGGTTCGTCCCATGATTAAAGCTCTGTTGTCTTTTACGTGTCCTGCGGGAAAGTCAAAACAAACCGGATAGTCATATGCTGAAACTGTTTCCATAATAATTTCTTTTGTCGTTTTACCAAAAGGTATGGTGTTATCACTCATATCGCTCATCCCACCTACAATTAATCCCGCAAGACCCTTGAGCATGCCGTTGCGCTTCAGGTTTTGAAGCATCCGGTCTATATGATACAGATATTCATCGAGGTCTTCCAGAAAGAGGATTTTTCCGTCGGTAGGTAGGGACGAATTACTTCCGCAGAGCGAATATAAAATAGATAAATTGCCTCCTATAAGTTGCCCTTTTGCAGTCCCGTTTCGGTTCCCTGAAACACTTTCCGAAGAAAATTTAATCGTATATTCTTTTCCGAAGAGCACTTCTTGAATACTCGAAGCACTTTCTGCAGAACGTTTTTCGATCTCTAAAGGCATTTGAGCATGCAACGTCTCGATGCCTAAATTATGAATATGTGAATGCAACACCGTGATATCACTATAGCCTATCAACCATTTCGGGGTTTTTTTAAAGGCTGAAAAATCAATACTATCGATAATCCGAACTGTTCCATACCCTCCTCTCGCAAACCAGACGGCCTTAATTTGAGGATTGTCTAACATCTGCTGAAGGTCCTCTGTCCTCAACGAATCGTCTCCCGCAAACTGATCACATGCTGCGCCAATTGTTTTGCCTAAAACCACGTTTAATCCCCATTCTGAAAGTAAATCCAGAGCTGGTCGTAACTCTTTTTTAGTGATTTTACGAGCTGTGGATATAATGGCTACTGTTGCTCCCTGTGTTAGTTTTGGCGGAATTATCATGTGTTAAAACCTCTATTTTTTACAATACAAATTAAACTATTTAGTTAAAATACTATCCTATTAATGAGCAATTCTTAAATAATAGTATCTTTAAGGAGCTCAAATCAAACTACTTATCAATGGAAATAGTTACTACACCATCATGTAATGCATCCACACTTACACCTTATATTCCTTCTGGAGGGAATCCGTGGACACTTCAAAAAGTAAAACATACGTATCGAAGACTGGCTTTTGGAGGGTCGATTGATGAAATGGATGCTGCTTTGGCACAAACTCCAGATCAATTTATAGATTTTCTGGTAGATACAGCAGCAAACCTAACCCCAACACCAGCTCCTAGCTGGGGTTACTTTAGTATCAATGATTTTACAAATTTTGACGTTCAGAATAATGAAAACAGAGATGCCTGGGCTTTGCAAACTGCAAATGATTTTATTTCAGAAAAAATGCGTGGCCGACTTACTTTTTTCTGGATGAATCATTTTGTAACAGAATATGAGTCGTATGGCTATTCACCGTATATGTTTCAGTATTATAATGCAATACAGATACATGCTTTTGGTAATTTTAAAGATTTTGTTCATGCCATTGGCATCAATAATACCATGCTTGTATACCTCAATGGCTTTGAAAACACAAATGTTAATCCGAATGAAAACTATGCCAGAGAGTTGTTTGAACTGTTTACATTAGGAGAAGATAATAATTATACACAGAGTGACATTATCAACGCTTCTCGTGCTTTGACTGGTTATAATCATTGGGATGAGCCAGGAGCACAAATCTATTTTGATGCCATTACGTTTGATGCTGGCGAAAAAACAATTTTTGGTCAGACAGGCGCTTGGGGATATGACGAACTTATCGATATTTTATTTGAGCAACGTGCCCCTGAAATTGCTAATCATATCTGCGGAAAGCTATATCAATATTTTGTAAGTCCAGCGATTGATGATTTCGTTCAAACCAATATTATATCGCAATTAGCACAGACTTTTATTGATGAAGAGTGGGACCTGATTCCCGTACTTAAACAACTATTTAAAAGTGAGCATTTTTATGACGAAAAAGCATTAGGGGTTATTATTAAAAGCCCTTACGATGTAATAAATACCTATATAAATGAAGCTTCATTTCTATATAACGATGAGATTCTTGAAGGTATCATTTATTTTGCAGGTCTTATAGGGCAAACAATATTTGATCCGCCAGATGTTTCTGGATGGCAACGTGATGAAACTTGGATCAACGGTTCAACACTAACTGGTAGATGGCAGCTACTTGAATTCTACAACTATTATCTTTTTGAGAATGGAGAAAATTTCACATTTGCGGATTTTGCCAGAGAAGTTTCTAATGACAGTAATGACCCTGCCTATATCACTCAAACGATTATAGAGCATTTTACTTCTAAGGAACTTCATACCGCATCAGATTATACTGTTGCCACAGATATTTTTAAGTGGGAAGTCCCACAAAATTATTATGATAACGGCACCTGGAGTCTAAGTTGGGACTCAGCACCCTACCAGGTTATTTTATTGCTCAATCATCTTGCACGAATCCCCGAATTTCAACTTAAATAAGAACACTATGTGTCAACATCATTTTTCTGGTAAAAAAGCTTCCAAAGAAGAAAAGCAAATACACGATAAGGAACATGCCTCATGGAACAGACGATCTTTTATTCAAGCTCTTGGTCTCACGGGCGTAGGAAGTGTTATGTTGGGAGCAACCCAGATTTCGGCATCAAAGCCTTCTCCACTGTCTGTAGCATTATCCAATAGTGAAAATGATAATATCTTGGTCATTGTCCGATTTAAAGGTGGTAATGACGGACTTAACACTATTGTCCCTGTATATGACTATGATAGTTATGCAAATCTGCGTCCTACTATAAAACATGCTCAGAATGACCTGATAAATCTGGATGCCAATTTTGGAATTCCAAACTATATGACGGGTCTTGAGTCTTTATGGGGAAATGGCCAAATGAAAGTAGTGCATGGTGTTGGATATCAAAACCAGAACTTATCTCATTTTAGATCTTCTGAAATTTGGGCTTCAGCAGAACCTGTAGATTTTGTTTCCACGGGCTGGTGGGGGCGTTACTTTGAAGACTTATATCCCGACTATATTATTTCTCCTCCAGAGGTTCCACCCGCAATTCAAATTGGAAGTATAGGAAATCTTATTTTTGAAGGAACAGACAATAATTATGCTTTTTCGGTAGCAAATCCCGAACAACTTGCAAACGTCGCTCAAAATGGAACCCAACATGATGTGCTGGATATTCCAGACTGTGTCTATGGAGACAAGCTATTATTTATGCGGGCTACTGCCAATACCACCTATCAATATGCAGGTGTTATTAATGAAGCATATTCTTCTGCTGTAAATGCGGTAGATTATGGAGAAGGCGAATTAGCAAACCAACTAGCAATTGTCGCCAGAATGATTAAAGGAGGCTTAGGAACTAAAGTTTATATGGTAACGCTCAACGGTTTTGATACTCATGCAAATCAGGTGAATGATCATCGAACCCTATTAGAAGATGTATCAAATTCTATGAAGAATTTTTACGATGACCTTTCAGCAATTGGCATTCAAAATAAAGTACTCTCTATGTCTATTTCAGAATTTGGAAGACGTCCATATGAAAATGGTTCTAACGGAACCGACCACGGAGCAGCATCGCCAGTTTTATTATTTGGCCCGGGACTGGAAGGAAGTGGATTTGTAGGGGAGCATCCCGACATTAACACCTGGGATGCAAATGACAACCTTATCCCTTCAACAGATTTTAGGGATGTGTACCAAACTGTGCTTACCAATTGGTTTTGTTTGGAAAATTCTGTCGTCAACGGAATTTTACTAAACCAGACATTTGAAAACCTAAATCTTGGTCTGGATTGTAATAATCTATCTGTGAATGACTTTAGCAATACCACTCAGATAAAACACACCCCGTTCTATCAAAATGATAATACGTTTATAGAACTTACGATGCCTGTTACTGCTCATGTGGATATGCGTTTATATAATGTTTTAGGGAAGGAAATCGGATCTCTAAAAAATGAGATCTTATTCGCTGGAAAACACACAATCGATGTAAAAGCGAGTATAAGAAACTCCTTGAGTTATGGTCAATATATCTATCGACTGTCAATCGGGGGCGTATTTTATAGCAAGTCTATTATCATTAAATAATAGCTTCGGAAAATCCCTCACTGCTATTTCAGTTTCTGAAAAAAGCGACCATTCAATAGGAAAGGAAAAAGATAGCAATCGCGATTATTTGTCTATTTTTGCAGCAAAATTCTATAATAGACAGATTTTTTACAACTATGAGTCACGATCCTACCACTTTTACCATTACTGCTGCCTTACCCTATACTAACGGTCCCGTTCATATTGGACACTTGGCGGGGGTGTATGTTCCTGCTGATATTTATGCGCGCTACCAGCGTTTACAGGGAAATGATGTTGCTTTTGTTTGCGGAAGCGACGAACACGGAGTGCCAATTACGATTAAAGCGAAAAAGGAAGGTATTTCGCCACAGCAAGTAGTTGATAAATACCATGCGATTATTAAAAAATCGTTTGAAGACTTCGGAATTACCTTCGATAATTACTCAAGAACTTCAGCCAAAATACATCATGATACAGCCAGCGAATTTTTTAAAAAACTATACCAAGACGGAAAATTTGTAGAAGAGATCACAGAACAGCTATATGATGAAGAGGCGAATCAGTTTCTAGCAGATCGTTTTGTGGTAGGAACGTGCCCAAAATGTGGCAATGAAGAAAGTTATGGAGATCAATGTGAAAATTGTGGGACTTCCCATAATGCAACAGATTTGATCAATCCCAAAAGTGCTATTACTGGTGCGGTACCTACCTTAAAAGAAACCAAACACTGGTTTTTACCACTCAATGAATACGAAGCCTTTTTAAAAGAGTGGATTCTTGTGGAACACGACAAGGACTGGAAAACCAATGTAAAAGGACAGTGTAAATCATGGATTGATGACGGACTGAGACCTCGTGCAGTCACCCGTGATCTGGACTGGGGAATTCCGGTACCGGTAGAAGGAGCAGACGGAAAAGTATTGTATGTCTGGTTTGATGCTCCTATTGGTTATATATCTGCCACCAAAGAATGGGCAGCACAAGAAGGCAAAGACTGGGAATCGTATTGGAAAGATACAAACACAAAACTAGTTCATTTTATAGGTAAGGATAATATTGTATTTCACTGTATCATCTTCCCTAGTATGCTGAAAGCTGAAGGAAGTTACATTTTACCTGAAAATGTGCCTGCCAATGAATTTTTGAACCTAGAAGGTAACAAGATTTCCACTAGCAAGAACTGGGCAGTTTGGTTACACGAATATCTGGAAGATTTCCCAGATCAGCAGGATGTATTACGGTATGCGTTAACGTCAAATGCTCCTGAAACTAAGGATAATGACTTTACCTGGGCAGATTTTCAAGCACGCAATAACAATGAGTTGGTAGCGATCTTCGGAAACTTTATCAATCGGGTGGTTGTGCTAACCCACAAATATTATAACGGTGAAGTTCCTGAAATTTCAGAGCTTTCAGACATTGATATCCAGACCTTAAAAGAATTACAAGCCTATCCTGCTGTAATTTCAAGTTCGATAGAACGCTATCGTTTCCGTGAAGCACTTTCAGAATTAATGAATGTAGCACGCTTAGGAAATAAATATCTGGCAGACGAAGAGCCCTGGAAAACAATTAAAACAGATGAGGCGCGTACAAAAACAGTCATGTTTGTGGCGTTACAAGTCGCTACAGCACTTTCCGTTTTAAGTGAACCTTTTTTGCCTTTCACTTCCAATAAATTAAAAAATATACTGAATGTCATTCCAAATGAACATAAGGAATCTTACACGTGGCAAACAATCGCAGCGAAAGAAACACTTTTAAAGTCGGGGCACACAATTAATGAAGGCGAATTACTTTTCAGTAAAATTGAAGATGAGCAAATACAACAACAATTAGATAAACTAGAAAAAAGCAAGAAGATGAACGAAGTAGCCAATGCAAAAGCCGAACCGCAAAAAGACACTATCCAATTTGATGATTTTACAAAATTAGATATGCGTGTGGGTACTATTCTGGAAGCCGAAAAAATGCCAAAGACAAAAAAATTATTGGTTTTAAAGGTGGATACTGGGATTGACGTACGAACCATTGTTTCCGGGATTGCTGAAAGCTTCACTCCTGAAGATATTATTGGCAAGCAAGTGACCGTATTGGTTAATTTGGCTCCAAGAGCGTTACGCGGTGTGGAAAGTGAAGGGATGATCTTAATGACTGAAAATGCAGATGGGAAATTAGTCTTTTTAAATCCCGGAGAGGCTGGGGTTGTAAATGGGGCGACTATTAATTAAAAAATCCGGAATTTATGTTAAAGAAAAAAATTCTATATATATTTTTATTTGTAATTACAGGTTCTATAGCACAAGAACAAGTTGGGCAATTAGATATAAGTAATATTGGATCTTTTGGTAAAGATAATTTCTCTATCACAAATTATAAAAATGACAATCTAGTTTCTGCCATAATGCATAATGGCAATATAACAGTTCATCATCTTAATAAAGATTTTGAACAAATTAGTATGCCTTTAACAAGAGACCTAGATAATGGCGGATTGAATAATTTGGTAGGTTATAAGATAATAGATAATAAATATTCTTTTATTTACTCAGATAATGTAAGAAACGCATTAGCTGTTTTCACATTTTCTTTTGACACTAACCTAAATGAAAAACATAAGATTGATCTTGATTATAAAGGAGAAAGAATTGTAGAAGCATTTTCAAGTTATCAAAATAGATTTTTCGTGTTTTTTGCCTCTATCGATGGAGATTTAATTTTAAGAGAACTTGAAGATAATTTTAGCTCATTAAAAGAGATTGCACGATTCCCTATTTCAGACAAAGACATAGATGGGAATAAAGTTGAATTTAAACGACACTTTTTATACTCTAAAGCAAACTATACTACTTTTGAAGACAATGCTCCTTCTCCAGTAAGTAAGTCTTTTTCAAAATATAAATTATTTAATCAAAAAAATAGTCTTGTCCTTACTGTTGAAAATAACAATCTTGGTACTAGCCTATATAAAATAGATTTAGAGACACTTAAATTATCAGAGAAATTTTTTATTTACCCCAAAGGGAAACTATCAAATTATGAAGAATATAATTCTTTTGTTTCGAATAATAATGTTTTTCTAATCGCTGTTTCAAATGATGAAATGTCATTACAAATAAATAGTTTAGAATCATCTTTTTCAAAGGAATATTACATTACTAAAGATGAAGAAATAACATTTAAAAACACTGTGATTAATCAAAAAGGGTTAACTATGGTTCCTTTTCAAGGAAATAGAAATTTTGAAACCACCTCAAAATTTCTTAGAAAAATAAGTTCAGAGACTGTTGGTGTGAACATATATTATGAAGATAATTCTTACGAAGTAACTATAGGTGGGCTTAAAGATAATGTCGTGCAAGGAATTTTAATGGTTTCAACAGGAGGTTATGGCTTAAATACAGATCAAATAACAAAAATAACATGTCTCTTTGACCAAAATTTTCTACATGTTGATAAAAACATAGAAATGAGCTCTTTTGATTTACTTAACCAATTTGAGAAAGAGTTAAAATCTGATAAAAACTCAAACGTATTTTACTTCAACGGCGATTTAATTTATAGCTATGTTTATAAAAAAGAAGCCCTCCTTAGATATTTAAAATTTTAAATTAAAACAAAGAGATTCCTGCCTACGCAGGAAGTTGTATGCTCAAAATCGCTTACCATCCTATATTTAAGCACAACCTTCCGTTAGGACATCGGTTTCCTATGAGTAAATACGAATTGTTGCACTCACAATTGCTTCATGAAGGAACCTGTACTCCATACAATTTTTTTGAACCCTCAGGGCTCCCAGAAAGAGAACATTTACTTGCTGTTCATTCGCAGAAATATATTGACGATTTACAACATCTTACGTTAAAAGCGAGTGCCGCACGTAAGATTGGGTTCCCACTTTCAGAAAAACTAGTCCAAAGAGAACACCTCATCACGCAAGGCACGATAGAAGGTTGTAATTATGCGCTAGAAAACGGAATTGCCATGAACATTGCCGGCGGCACCCATCATGCATACCCAGATCATGGTGAAGCATTTTGTTTGTTTAATGATCAGGCGATTGGTGCGAGATATCTACTCAAAAAATATGCTCATCCTGTAAATGGGATGCTGAAACAAGTTCAGCATGACGCTGCTTTAATTAAAAAAATTTTGATTGTTGACCTTGATGTGCATCAAGGCAACGGAACTGCAGTAATATTTAAAGACGATCCTTCGGTCTTTACATTTAGCATGCATGGTGCGGGCAACTATCCTTTCAGAAAAGAAAAAAGTGATCTTGATATTGCTATACCTGATGGTAGTGGAGATGACGTATTCCTTTCAGAATTAAAACAAACGCTACCAAAATTAATCGCCACGCAACAACCTAATTTTATTTTTTACTTAAGCGGAGTGGACATTCTGGAAACTGATAAATTAGGCCGACTTTCCTGTACCATTGAGGGATGTAAAGAACGGGACCGATTTGTTTTGCAGACCTGTAAAGCGCATCAAATTCCAGTACAAGTAAGCATGGGTGGGGGATATTCTCCAGAAATTAAAACAATTATTGAAGCACACGCAAACACCTATCGCGTGGCACAGCAAATTTATTTCTAAAATCTTACAGCTTCTTAAGAATCGTTACTGCTTCCCTGTTTTTGTATTTTGCTGGATGATCTAGTAATTTTTGAAATTGAACCTTTGCATCCGCTACCTCTTCATTTTTCAATAGTAATAATCCAGAATACCAATAAATCTGAGGTTGGTACTTAGTGTTGTTTTTCTCCAAATTTCTCAATTGTAATAATGCTTCGGCATCATTAGTTCCACTATTTAGCAAACTCATGGTATAATAAAATTGAAGGTCAGGTTGTGCCTCAGCTTCCAATTGGGTTCTAAATCCTTCGGCTGCAACCTCATAAGCTTCCCGTTCGTATGCTCTAAAAGGAAGAAAATCACGAGAATCTATATCCGAATTAAGTTCGTTTAAAGTTGCAAGGTATGGCTCAAAATTTTGGATGTAAAGCTCTTGTGTATCTAACCTATCATTTGATAAAAAAAACACAATCCCTAATGAAATCGCAATACTTATGAGGGCGAATAGCAATGCTTTTCTTGGAAGTGGTTTTTTTGAAACACTTTCAACAGCTTCTAATCGTTGTTGCAATTTTTCGCGTTCAAACTCATAAATGCCCCGTTTTAGATTTTGGTAAAATTCTACCTCCTCCTTAAAAACAGAATCAGTTTCTAAAAGCTGTTGCATCTTTTCGAGAGAGCTAACATCTAATGAGTTTTTAAAATAGTTTTGTATGAGTTCTTCGTTAGGCTCCATTTGTCTTGATTAAATGTTGCAACCTCTTTACACCACGATTTTTTAATTCTGAAACAGAAGAAATTTTTTCTTTTTTTAGGTCTGAAATTTCAACGACTGAAAGGTTATGATAAAAATAAAGCTTGAGAATTTCCTGCTGACTTTTAGGTAAACTTTTATACTGTTTTAAAAGTGTTTTTTCCGAAGCTGAAAGTGATTGTATAGGTGAATTTAATTTTTCTACTGAAGCTTCTACGTACTCATTAATTTTTCTTTTTAAATGGGTGTCAGGAGTTGTGAATACTGAAGTATCTTCTTTTTGGAAAAGGGAAACGAGCGCATCTTGATAAAGTGCTACAGATTTTTCTTCTGTAAATCCTCTGCTTTTTAGAATTTCAGTAAAGTAAGACTTAAAAGTTGTATATGCAGTTTCTATAGAAATCACTTTCTAATTTTTGATGGTCGCTAAAGATAAAAAAAAATGGCACTCGTTGAGCGCCATTTTTCTAAAGTTAGGAGGCAATTACTTGTTTCCTAACATCAACAATTCGTTACAAACGATCTCGGTTGTATATCGCTTGTTACCTTCTTTATCTTCCCACGAACGGGTCGTTAACTTACCTTCTACAGCCACCTCTTTACCTTTTGTGACATACATTTCAATGATGTCTGCTGTTTTGCCCCATGCGACTACATTGTGCCATTGTGTGTCTGTAACACGTTCTCCTTTTTGATTTTTGTAGGTCTCATTGGTAGCAATTGTAAATTTTGCTAATTTTTTTCCTGAATCCATCGTAATGATTTCTGGGTCATTTCCTAAGTTTCCAATCAACTGTACTCTGTTTCTAAGTGCGTTCATAATATTAAATTTAAACAGTTAAGATATCGTGGGTCGTTCCCACTTTTTTATCGAACTGAACTGACTTATATTTTTACGTCAATTCAACAGTGCAAACATAGAACGCTTTCCAAATAGTATTCGGTTGTTACATATTTACTTTCGTTTATAAGCGTTTGTTGTCGTTTGTTTTCTTTTATACTATTGTATATAAGCAATATAAATTTATTTTTGTATTTAACTATATTTGAATATAATTAACTAGTTAATGAATAAATTACCAGAACCCATTGTTGTTACACAATCTTTTGACCAGGATATATCTAAAGTTTGGAATGCCATAACCCAACTTGATGAAATGAAGCAATGGTATTTTTCTAACATTCCTTCTTTTGAAGCAACAGAAGGTTTTGAAACAAACTTTATCGTTCCATCTAAAAACAGAATATTTCCGCATTATTGGAAAGTAACAGAAGTGATACCAACTAAAAAAATAGCGTATGAATGGACATTTAAAGGATATTCAGGGAAGGGACTTTCAGAATTTGAACTTCTGGATAAAGGGACTTCAACACAATTGAACTTAATATTCACTGTACTTGAAAAATTTCCAGAAAATGTCCCTGAATTTAAAAGAGAAAGCGGACTAGAGGGTTGGAATTACTTAATTAAAGGAACTTTAAAAGAATATTTACATTCTAAAAAATAAAATATCTTGATGAAACCGCTTACAAATTCTCAAACTGAAACACTCCTATTAACTTTGCAAGAGCGTTTCGAAGCACATGTAAAACGTCATAAAGAGTTACAATGGGATGCCATTGAAAAGAAACTAAAAGCTGCTCCAGAAAAATTGAGTTCTCTGCATCAAATGGAAGCAACTGGCGGCGAACCAGATGTTGTTGGATATGACGAACAATCAGATTTATATTCCTTTTTTGACTGCGCTGCAGAAAGTCCGATAGGTCGCAGAAGTACTTGTTACGATCTTGAAGGATTAGAATCTCGCAAAGCGCACAAGCCAGCACATAATGCTATCGACATGGCATCTTCAATGGGTGTTAAATTACTTACTGAAACTCAATACAAAAGCCTTCAGGAATTAGGAGACTTTGATACTAAAACTTCAAGTTGGTTAGAGACACCTTCAGAAATTAGAAAAAAGGGAGGTGCCATCTTTGGAGATTTTCGTTTTGGAAGAACCTTTATATACCACAATGGAGCCCAATCCTATTATGCGGGTCGTGGTTTTCGAGCCTGTCTTACAGTATAAACAAGGTCTATTATTTATAGTATCTTTATCAAAATTCTTTACAAAACAAACCCATGCTCAATCTTAAACTTGCCACAGATCCACGTTGGGTCGATATAGTAGAGTCAAATCTCGAAGAAATTCTTACAGATCATGCTTGGTGTGAACAAAAAGCTGCTACAAACGCTATTACCATTATTACGCTTAATTCACAATATACTGAGCTGGTTACAGAGCTATTAAAGCTTGCCCAAGAAGAACTCGAGCATTTCGAAATGGTACATGAAATTATCAAAAAGCGTGGCTATACCTTGGGTAGAGAACGTAAAGACCATTATGTCAATCAGTTGTTCAAATTTATGAATAATGGCGGAAGCAGACAACAAGCACTTGTAGATCGATTGTTATTTTCAGCTATGATCGAAGCCCGAAGTTGTGAACGTTTTAAACTCCTTTCTGAAAGAATTAAGGACGAAGAACTCTCAACATTCTACCGCGAATTAATGATTAGTGAAGCAGGCCATTATACTACTTTTTTAAAGTTTGCAAGACAGTATGGTGAAGGATTGGATGTAGAAAAACGCTGGCAGGAATTGATTAATTTTGAGGGTGAAATTATTACCAACTACGGAAAGAAAGAAACAATCCACGGATAAATAAGCGAATGACCTATTTTCCATTTTCTGAAACTATCATACTCGAAAATGAACGTGTACTACTTCGGCCACTCACGGAAGCTGACTTTAAACACCTCAAAACTTTTTCTCTTACAGAACCCGAACTCTGGACCTACTCTTTGTTGCCAGCCAACGGATTGGAAAATTTAAAAAGCTATATAGAAATTGCGCTTCAGAAAAAAGCTGTGAATGACTCCTATCCATTTATTATTTTTGATAAGAAAAATGAGCAATACACAGGAAGTACAAGGTTTTATGATATTCAGCAGCACCATGAAACTACACAACTTGGCTACACTTGGTTCGGCAAAAAATTTCAGCGAACAGGGTTAAACAGGCATTGTAAATATTTGATGCTTCAGTATGCTTTTGACACACTTCATTTTCAACGGATTGAGTTTAGAGCTGATGCTACCAATGCTAAAAGTATTACGGCTATGAAAGCCATAGGTTGCAAAGAGGAAGGTATTTTACGAAGTAATTGTGTAAGTCCTTCGGGTAGACGTGACAGTATCGTTTTAAGTATTTTAAAAGCAGAATGGGAAGCTTCAGTAAAAAATAACCTACAACAACTGCTCATGCCTTAGTACGTTTTCTTCAGAAAAAAATGTACTTTTAGAAAGCTAAATAATGACTTCATGAGCGAAACAAAAGAGTACATCCTGGGAGCAGATGCGAAAGAACTATTCCGCCTAGGGGTGCAACATCAGATCTGGGCCCAAGAAGCACAGCAAGGCTGGCATACAGCACAATTTACTGAGGGACAAACCTTATTAGATTTGGGATGCGGCCCTGGATTTTGCACCAAAGAACTCGCTTTTCTTGCAGGGGAAACTGGAAAAGTAATTGGAATCGATATTTCGCAATTGTATATTGACCACCTTAAGAAGGTTGCAAAGCTGCAGCATCTCAATATTGAAGCCATCTGCAGTGATTTTAATGAGATGCAACTAGCGACCAACTCCCTGGACGGTATGTACTGTCGCTGGGCTCTTGCCTGGTTACCCAATCCCAAAGAAATTTTAGAAAAAGTATATACCGCTCTTAAACCTGGAGCAAAGATGGTCATTCATGAATATTACGATTGGTCAACCCATCAAACTGAACCTAGAAAAGAACACCTAGCAAAAGCTATAGATGCCGCATTACAAAGCTTTAAAGATTCTCCTGGTTCAATTGATATTGGGCGAGAATTACCGCGAATACTAGGAGAACTTGATATGAAAGTAACTACTGTTCGATTAATGCCCAAATTAGGGTTACCAAGCAATGCTGTATGGCAATGGCCAAAAACATTTTATCATAGCTACTTCCCAAGATTGGTTTCGATGGGATATTTATCTGAAAGTGAGGTAAGCGAAGCGTTACGGGAAATGGATGAATTGGAGCACACGCCTGGAGCTTCCTTGTTGTCTCCTATTATGACCGAAGTTATTGCCGAAAAATAAGCGTTATGGACTTTTATCACATACAATCTTATTCTGAATATAAAGAAGCTTATAAAGCTTCTGTTAAGACTCCCGAAACATTCTGGGAATCGATTGCCGAAGAAAACTTTAGCTGGAAAAAAAAATGGAATGAAATTCTTTCATGGGATTTTACAAAAGCTGAAATACGTTGGTTCGATGGAGCAAAACTTAATATAACAGAAAATTGTATCGATCGCCATCTTGATACCAGAGGTGAAAAAACGGCCTTGCTTTTTGAACCCAACTCTCCTTCTGAAGCTGCTCAACATATTTCTTATAATCAGTTGTATGAAAAAGTATGTCGTTTTGCCAATGTGCTAAAACAAAAAGGAATCGAAAAAGGAGATCGGGTTTGTATTTATTTACCTATGATTCCCGAATTGGCGGTTTCAGTTTTGGCATGTGCAAGAATTGGAGCTGTTCACAGTGTTGTTTTTGCAGGGTTTTCGGCTCAAGCACTCTCGCAACGAATTCTCGATTGTGATTGTAAAATGGTGATCACAAGTGATGGAGCTTTCCGAGGAAATAAAACCATTCCATTAAAAAATATTGTAGATAATGCATTGGAGGATTGCCCGGATGTAACTTCGGTATTGGTGGTAAGAAGAACGGGGGAGCATATAAAAATGAAAGAGGGCAGAGATGAATGGCTTTTACCGTTATTGGATAGTGCTTCAATTAGCTGCATACCAGAGGTTATGGATGCAGAAGATCCATTGTTTATTTTATATACTTCTGGCTCTACAGGGAAACCTAAAGGCATGGTACATACAACGGCTGGATACATGGTCTATAGTGCATATACATTTAAAAATGTATTTCAATACCAAGAAGAAGATATATATTGGTGTACGGCAGATATTGGCTGGATCACAGGGCATAGTTATATTGTGTATGGACCCTTGGCCAACGGAGCTACAACTGTGATGTTTGAAGGAGTTCCTTCGTATCCCGATTATGGACGCTTCTGGGAAATAGTTGCAAAACATAAGGTTACTCAGTTTTATACAGCGCCTACTGCCATTCGGGCTTTAGCCAAAGAGCCTTTGGAATTTGTAAAAAAGCATGACTTAACCTCTCTAAAAATTTTAGGCACCGTAGGAGAGCCTATTAATGAAGAAGCCTGGCATTGGTATAATAACAATATTGGCGACGGACTATGCCCTATTGTAGATACTTGGTGGCAAACAGAAACTGGCGGCATCTTAATTTCGGCATTGCCAAAAATTACACCTGCTATCTTACCCACATTTGCGACCTTACCGCTCCCTGGAATTCAGCCTGTTTTGGTAGATGATTCTTCCAAAGAAATTAAAGGAAATCCTGCTCATGGAAAATTATGTATTAAATTTCCATGGCCAGGAATGGCTCGAACCATCTGGGGAGATCACAAAAGGTACAAAGAAACGTACTTTTCGGCCTATCAAAATAAATACTTTACTGGTGATGGCGCACTTCGAAATGACGACGGATATTACAGAATTACAGGCCGTGTAGATGATGTTATCATCGTTTCGGGACATAATTTAGGAACAGCACCTATTGAGGATGTAATTAATACCCATGAAGCTGTTGCTGAAAGTGCTATCGTAGGATTTCCGCATGATGTTAAAGGAAATGCACTTTACGGATTTGTAACACTAAAACACCCTGAGTTTTCTTCGGAAAAGATTTCGGAGGAGATCAATCAATTAATCTCAACGTCAATTGGACCTATCGCAAAACTGGATAAAATACAGTTCACCGAAGGATTACCTAAAACTCGTAGCGGTAAAATAATGCGACGCATACTCCGCAAAATTGCTAGTGGTGAAACTGAATCACTGGGAGATATTTCAACGCTACTGAATCCAGAAGTGGTTCAGGAAATTATTCAGCAAAGAAAATAACTATTATTTTACCTGTCTTGATTCAAATATGAGTGTGAATTCTTCTATATGATTCTTGTTAGAATTATATTCGACTCCGTATGAAGAAACTGAAACATTATTAAGAGTATGTATGCTTTGTCCACTCATATTTTTTATAGTAATAATTGCTTTATTAATAACTATTCCTCTGGCAAATGCATTTTCAATAGCATTACTTTCTGAAGTGCTTTTTCGGGTTACCACATACATCATTTTCTTATTCACATTGCTACGTGAGTTGCTGGAACTAGGAGACGGCTGATTCTGAAGGTGAATCGTAGAAGCATCTATTGTAGTTTGAGAACCTGCTTTTTCTAGGCCGATAAATGTAATTTCTAAGTTTTGTCCAATACAAACCGTTGTAAAAAGTATAAGACAGAAGGTTATAAGTACTGTTTTCATCACAAAATAGATTTAAATTTTATGACAAGGTAGTCTGAAGAATCACATTTGTTTATATGAAAACCCTTACCTATAAAAAATACAGGAATTCATAGAATGATTAAAACTTATAATTTGCAGCTATAATAAGATTTCTTCCAGGAGCCGTAATTCCTGAAGAATACGGTCGATACCGTTGGTCTGTAATATTTTCTAAGGTAGCAGTTAACTGTAATGCTTCGGAAAGCTCATACTGTGCTCCAAAATTTAATGTGTACCAATTAGGCGAAAACGGATTACCAAAACGGTCTTTTGCATATAGAAAATCATTGCTCTGTTGACTAGGTGCTAAATCCTTAAAATCAAACTGCCCATTATATTCGGCAAAAGCATCAAACTTCCATTTTGAGTTTTTAAAGACTATATGTGTGTTTCCAAATTGTGGTGCAGCACTTCGAATAGGGTTTTGACTCCTATCATCATCTTCTTCAAAACCATCTGTTATATTATATTGTGAGGTAAGCTGAAGATTTTTTGTAAAGTTCACCTCAAGTCCTGCTTCAAAACCATAAACTTCAGCTTCGGCAGCATTCTGTATTGCTTGAACAGTACTTACCTCATCCTGAAAAATAATTTCAGTCTGGCCATTAATTGAAAAATCCCGTCTAACCAGCGCATTTACAAGATACGTTCTGTACACTGCAAGATCAAGTTTTACAACGTTTTCAATATTAAAAGTCGTTCCCAATTCTCCCGTAAAAGCATACTCTGGTTCCAAATCTGGATTAGGCACTACTACACTTCCTGGTTCGCTATCAAATATCTTTCCTATGTCGTCAATATTTGGAGCTCTAAAAGTTGTAGAGTAATTTGCACGCAAACCAAGAACAGGATTGGGGTTGTAGGATAGACCCGCACTTCCTGTCAACGCTCCTGTAGAGATATTTGCATCCTTGAACGGAAAACTAAAAAGACGCTCGTCAAAAGTAGCATCGACTAGAATGTGATTGTAACGAACTCCTCCTTGAAAAATCAATTGATCTGTAAATTTCCACTGCATACTCCCGTATCCGGCTATTGACTGCCACGTAGAACCATCTGGGTATCTGGAAGCATCGGGTTGTGATTCGCCTGTAGTAATATCTGTCTGCTTTCCAATACTATTTACTTTGTTATATACATATTCAAGTCCGTAAAAAAAATCAATGGCATTCAGATTTTTTGTAAAATCCCAACCCGCTGTATATGCTGTTACCTTTTCGTCTGTTTCAAAAAGAGTACTGGACCCAAAATCTCTATCGTTTCTACTTTCTTTAAATTGTTGATAGGATAACGTTAGGTTACTTTGATCGTAGAGTGTTGTTTCAGTTTTATTTGTAATCTGCAGATTACCGCTTAACCATTCCTGTGGGCCATAAAACCACTCGGCAGATCTCAATTCCCCATTGCTTCTTCTTATCAATCTGTCATATCTAGGGTAATCACTTGTAGTAGTATAAAACAAACCTAAGTTAAAGTCCCATTCTTCAGAAGGGGTGTACCTTATTTTCTGCATGGTGTTTATCTGACTGTAACCTGTAAATCGTTGTACCAAAGGATCTTCGTTTTGCACCACTACATCTTCACCATTGATGGTTTCAACATATTCTGTACGCAAATAATCATCGGGACCATGACTACCCATGCGCAAATCATCATAATCGCTATAGGAAATACTCGTTAAAAATGCCCATTCTTTTTTCCCTATATTAAAATCAATATGGCCTGTTTTTTCGTTATTTGCAGTAGAATATCTTGCTACCGCATTTCCTGAAAATGAAATTCCTTCTTCAAAAGAAAAGGCAGGCTTTTTTGTGTAAAAATTCATCACGCCACCAACAGCATCACTTCCATAGACAACAGAACCAGGACCTAAAATGACTTCGGTACGTTCTATAGCAAAAGGATCAATAGAGATTACATTTTGTACATTTCCACCTCTAAAAATGGCCGTATTAAATCGCACTCCATCTACAGTAATTAATAGCCTATTTGTAGAAAATCCTCTAATTAATGGGCTACCGCCTCCTAACTGACTTTTCTGCATATAAACCTGGCCACTGCTTTCCAGAAGATCTGCTGCGGTTTGGGGGTTTTTAAATAAAACATCTTCACTCTTTACACTAATTATTTGCTGCGGAATTTCACGTTTATTCTGTCCAAATTTAGAAACTGAAAGAATTATTTCATCAAGACTAGAGGCATTGATTTCGAGGGTAATGATTCCATCTGAAGCCAAAATTTTACTTTTAGTGAGTGTTTTAGAAAAATGAGAGATATGTTTTATAGTAATGGATTCGCTATCATCAAATCTTGTAATATCTACAAATCCGTCAAAATCTGTAATCCCACTTTTTGATTTATCGGTATTAAAAAGTACAGCTCCAGAAATAGGAGCGTTATCCTCTTGTGAAAGAATTTGAATTTTTTGAGCTGAAAGTGTGGTGATACATAAAAATAGAAGGAAAGTTAAAGAAATGCGCATTTTAGTTGAATAGTTGGTTAAGCACGGATAATGACTTCGGTTTTTTATAGCCCTGCAAATGTAACTGATAATACACTAGCAGCAAATCTAACACTTGCAAACGTTGCGTTTTTGTAAAATTTATTAGCTTTAAGGTATCAAAATTTATGCCGAAGCATTGCTTCAACCCTTCAACTGCAATCCCTTTTTGGCAATATTCGTCTGAGGATAAGCTTTGAAAATATCCTTCAGAGAGATTGAAATAGGGTTCTTTTTTTTCTGAAGCATCTGGATAAAAACCTAAATATGCCGTAAGTTTCAGAAGAAATAATAGGTGAAAATTAGCTATTGTGTTGTGTTGATCTAACCAAATAAAAGAGTCTTCTAAAAATTTAAATAGTGACTGATTCTGTTCTTCTTCCTTAATAGAATTTTTAAGCATCTCCGCTAAAAAGAGGACCAGTGAACTTTTTACAACATCTGTATGTAAACTTGTGTAAGGGTATGATACTTTTACATCCCTTATACGTTCTAATGTCCCTTTATCTTTATGAATTGCAACAATTTCTAATTGGGTAAGAGGCTGAAAATAAGATGCTTTTAGTTTGCCTCGTTTAGACTTTAAAACACCGCGTAGTAAATAGGATTTTAGTCCAGAACTTTCAGTAAAACAACTAACGATAAGATCTGCTTCAGCATATTTAATAGCGGAGAGAACTATTGCGCGAGTTGTAATTACCATTACCGAATAATCATAATCTTTGAGACTTTAGTTTCCAAGGCATCTTCCGAAGTTATGAGTACAAAATAAACACCAGAGCGTACTTTGTAGCGCCCAAAAGCTGTTGTATCCCAAAGAACACTTCCTCCTTCACTAGTCGTTTCAAACACAAGATTTCCTTCTAGATCTGTAATTTTGATATTAGCATCCTCGGTGAGACCGTCGATAGTCACATTTCCAGTAAAACCAGGTCGTACAGGGTTCGGGAAAGCTCTTACATTTTCAAGATTCTCTGAAGGTGCGGTCGCACTACCTCTATATGCAACTAGCCCTTGGTTTGTAGCAAAATAAACAACACCACTTTCTGAGTCGATAGCAATATCTTGTACATTGTTAGAAGGTAAAGGAGAATTGTCTTTCGTGAATCTAAGCAATGTCTCTTGTGCGTTAGGTGATACATAAAACACCCCAGAAGTAGCAGTTGAAATCCATTTGTTATTTGAGCCGTCTACTTCAATATCTGTTATAGAAATATCGAATAAAAATTCTTGTCCAATCCCATTCTCTTCAATAATAATTTCTTGAGATTCTATGGAGGCATCATCCTCAAAAAAGCCTCCAACATTGAAGAATACACGAATCCCTTGAAGCGTTCCAATCCATAGCCTGTTATTATTATCAAAAGTTAACGCCCTAACATTATTTGTTGGCAAATTTCCATTACCAGGTTCTCTGGCTATTTTATTGAAATCACCTGTTTGCGGATTATACCCAATAACTCCAGAGTCTACAGCGCCAAAGAACACAAAACCTTCTCTACTTATACTGAGTTCTGTTAATGCAAGTTCGCTAGACGGGTCTTCAATAATTGGAGAAAGATCTACTTTTTGAAATTGCCCACTTGGATTTAGCCTAAGCAACGCTTCATCAATTCTTGATTGAACAAACCAAAGATTTCCCTCACGGTCATAATCTGAACCAAATATGCGGATGTCTAACTCTGATGTGAATGACTCAAGAGGACTATTTGAATCGTCATATAAAATGGTGGGCACCTGATCTTCAATTCTTAAAAGACCTTTATTAAAGGATGATATATAGACTTCTGAGGGATTTTCTGGATTGATAGCCACATTAACCAAGTCATTAGCGTCTTTTCCAAGCGTTTCAGATAATTCCTCATACGTAATATTAACCCAGGAATCCCCTTGCAAGTTACTAATACCTCTTCGGGTCAATGGAAAGGGGTTAAACGTTACACTAACATCTCCAAATACAGCCCACAACTGTCCTGGAGTTGCATCAATAGAAAATGTATTGTTATCTACAGGTCCATTTGGGAGAATTTGAAATGCATCTATATTTCCAAATGGAACCTGAAGCAATCCATTTTGTAGCGTCCCTATATAAAAGGCATTATTTAATGCAATTCCTGACAGGTAAGTGTCTTCAAATTCTACCAAGGTTGTGACAGAATCCTGAAGTTGAAAAATTGAATTGTATGCCTGAATAGAAGTTGAGGTCGTAATATTTAATAGGTTATTTTTGACATTAAAATCAACAATAGTTTCATTTCCGAAATTTGCAACTGTGGTAAATGCATTGGTATTCCCATTTTTTTGCAGAATCTGATTGGCAGAATTTGCTATAAATAATTCCCCAGCTATTTCCTGAACACCTATTAAATTTCCCCCAGTGACTAATTGCCATTGATTGAAATCAATTAAATTATCATTCTCCACTACCGCTCTTCTCAATCCTCCATTAGTAGAGGATGCATAGATAAATTCTTCATCGATTGCTGTTTGAGTGATATTTAATCTTGCCCCTCCATTTCCAATAAAATACGTGTCTCCAAACTCTAATGCCGAAAGGTCATACACAGATATTCCAAACTCTGCAGCAATATATAAATTCCCTTCGTACTCGTTAAAATGATTAATATTTTTCTCATTTGGAGGAATGGTTGGCTTGTCGAGAATATCTACAACAGTAAGCACATTTTCCTCTCCATCAATCACCACTTCAATTAATCCGGTTTCATATCCAATAAAGAGAAGCCCAAACGTCTCACTATAATAGAGAGAGGAGATGGATTCGCCCGAAAGCCCGTTAATTGTAGAAATCGTTTCTATTTCTTGAGTGGAAATGTCATATATAAATATGGCATTTTCGGAAGCTGCATATATTTTTCCATTTCCTTCTGAAATACTTCGAACCGAAGCATACGAAAAATGTCCTGTCCAGCTGTCTTCGAAGTTTTGAGCTTCAGAAAAAAAACAGACCAATAGAATTATCGCTGAAAGCAACTGCTTCATGAGAGGTGTTTTAGTTATCAATTATAACAGGCGAAAGTAATAAATATTGCAAGGTCTTAAAATGAACAAAGGTTACCTGTTGGCAACCTTTGTTATATTTCGGGTACACAAATTTAAACCACACCTTGTGCAAGCATAGCTTCTGCAACTTTTACAAATCCTGCAATGTTTGCCCCTTTTACATAATCTACATAGCCGTCTCCATCTTTTCCATATTCTACACAAGCTGCGTGAATATCGTTCATAATTGTATGCAACTTTTCATCTACTTCTTTTGCAGTCCAACTAAGGCGAAGAGAATTCTGTGACATTTCAAGTCCCGACGTAGCAACCCCTCCAGCATTAGATGCTTTTCCTGGGGCAAATAAAATTTTTGCTTTAGAAAATACTTCTATGGCTTCTGGAGTAGAAGGCATATTTGCTCCTTCACTTACACACATACACCCATTGCTCAATAGGGTTTTAGCTTCTTTTTCATTTAACTCATTTTGCGTAGCACATGGTAGCGCAATATCACATTTCACTCCCCAAGGTCGTTCTGCCTCATTGTATTTTGCTGAAGGATATTTATCAACGTATTCACTAATTCTCCCTCGTTTTACATTTTTAAGATTCATAATAAAAGCAAGTTTTTCTTCATTAAGACCTTCCTTGTCATATATAAATCCGCCAGAATCTGACATGGTCACTACTTTACCACCAAATTCCATTGCTTTTTCTGCAGCGTATTGAGCAACGTTTCCAGAACCAGAAATCACAACCGTTTTTCCTTTAAAGCTTTCGCCTTTTGTTTCGAGCATGTTCTTTGCAAAATAGACATTTCCATATCCAGTTGCTTCAGGTCGGATAAGTGACCCTCCATAACTTCTTCCTTTTCCGGTAAGCACTCCGGTAAATTCATTACGAAGTCTCTTATATTGACCAAACATATAGCCTATCTCTCTTCCTCCTACACCAATATCTCCGGCAGGAACATCTGTATCTGGCCCTATGTGTCTGGCAAGTTCGGTCATAAAACTCTGACAGAAACGCATTACTTCTGCATCACTTTTTCCTTTAGGGTCAAAATCACTTCCTCCTTTTCCACCACCCATAGGGAGTGTTGTTAAACTGTTTTTAAAAGTTTGTTCAAAACCTAAAAATTTAAGGATACTCAAGTTTACAGAAGGGTGAAAACGAAGACCTCCTTTGTAAGGCCCAATTGCAGAATTATATTCTACACGATACCCTCTATTTACATGAATTTCTCCAGAATCATCTGTCCAGTTTACACGAAATAATATAGTTCTTTCTGGTTCGACCATTCGTTCCAGTAGTTTTTTTCCCTGATATTTCTCGTTTGCTTCAATAAAAGGGATTACGGTTTCAGCAACTTCTGTTACTGCCTGCATAAATTCTGGTTCGTTCGGATTTGATTTTTCAACAGATGCAATAAAATCTTTAATACTTTGCTTCATTTGTTTCTGGTTTTAGGATAAAGATGCGATATCTTAAGTCTTGAAATTATAGGTTTTTTAAAGAGATCATTCTTGTCATTAATTTATAATATCCTTATAAAATAGGTGATTCAAGTAATTTAATGACAAAGGTTTCGTTATTAATTAGCAAATATAAATGTTATAGAAATAAAAGGGTGTTATTTTTTTGCAAATGCTTAAATTTCCTGTTAATATTTTACTGTTTGATATGTTTTTATATATTTGTTACGTCTCAATCTAAACCTATTTTATCATGAATACCAGAAACTTATTAGTGGTATTTCTCCTATTATGTTTTGCTAAACAAGATGTTTACAGTCAGTTTGGCTTCTCCCATGAGGTAGGTATCATTACAGGACCTGTTACTTTTTATTCAGATTATGGCGTTCGTAATGATTTTGAAACAAACACTGGAAATGTTGGATTTGGTGTAGGTCTAATACACTATTTAAATTTTTCTTACCGAGCCGATTGTAATTGCTATACTCGAGACAGATATTTTAACGACCACTTTAAATTACGAAATGAAATTGATTTCCACAAAACCAATTTGGAACATTTTGGTGAATTTGTAGATGAAAGTCAAACAGATGATTTAGCCGTAAAACTAAGAGCAATGAGTGGTTCTACCACAGTATTTGATATTGGTTCTCAACTGGAGTATTTCCCATTAAGCATCCGTGATTTTGCGGCAGGTTCATATAAAATTGCTCCTTTTATTAGTGCAGGTGTCCATTATGTAAGCTACGATCCTGAAGTAAGTAGCTCTTTGGGAGAACTAAATACTCCTATAACCACCCCAACAAAATATCTAAACTCATTTCAACAAGAAGGAGGATCTACGTTTTCGATTGTAGGAAGTGTTGGTATTCGATATAAATTAACGCCTTTAAGTGACTTGATGCTGGATAGCAGATGGCAATATTATTTTTCTAATACCGTAGATGGTCTCGACCCCTCCTTTGAAAACAATGGAGTCTTAGAAGTTCCTGAAAACAAAGCAAATGATTGGATTTATTGGTTAAATATCGGCTATATTTATTACTTAGATTAAAAAACTAAACGCATAAAAAAGGGAACCAATTGGCTCCCTTTTTTTATGCTCTATAAGGTAATCATCCTATCGCCTGTTCAAGATCTTCAATAAGATCATCAATATGCTCAATTCCCACGCTTAAGCGTATTAGACTATCTACCACCCCTGTCTTTTCACGTTCCACTTTTGGGATACTTGCATGGGTCATACTCGCGGGATGGCCTGCAAGACTCTCTACACCTCCAAGACTTTCAGCTAATGTAAATACTTTCAACTTTTCGACAATGCTAACAGCATCCTCATAATTATTTCCTTTGGCTACGAAAGAGATCATTCCTCCATAATTGTCCATTTGTTCTTTGGCAATAAGATGGTTTGGATGATTTTCAAAACCTGGCCAATACACTTTTTCAATTTTTGGATGTTTCACCAAATATTTGGCAATAGCCGCGCCGTTTTCACAATGCCGTTGCATCCGAATATGTAATGTCTTGATTCCTCGCAACACTAGAAAGCTATCCTGAGGACCACACACTGCGCCGCTTGCATTTTGTATAAAATATAACTTTTTAGCCAGAAAATCATCTTTTACAACCAATGCTCCCATCACTACGTCACTATGACCGCCAAGGTATTTAGTCGCACTGTGCATTACTATATCGGCTCCTAAATCGATAGGTCGTTGCAAATATGGAGTGGCAAACGTATTATCTACTGCCAACCAGACATGATGTTTTTTTGCAATTGCTGAAACAGCTTTAATATCAATTATATTCATCATTGGGTTGGTTGGGGTTTCAACCCAGATCAGTTTTGTCCTATCATTCACAAAATTTTCAATAGTGGAAGCATTTTCCATACCTACTAAATGAAATTGTATTCCAAAGTCCTCATAAATCTTTGTAAATAACCGATAACTGCCTCCATATAAATCATTTGTTGAAATAACTTCATCTCCTGGCTTTAATAGTTTCAATACAGCATCTATTGCTGCCATTCCGCTGCCAAAAGCCAATCCGTGTGTGCCATTTTCAATACTCGCTAAAGAACGTTCCAGAGCTGCGCGGGTAGGATTTCCACTCCTTGAATATTCAAATCCTTTGTGTCCTCCAGGAGTGCTTTGAGCGTAGGTGCTTGTTTGATAAATTGGAGGCATCACAGAACCGTATGCTGGATCTGTATTGTGTTGCCCTCCATGTATTGTTTTGGTGTTGAATTTCATTGGTAGATTTTGTAAAACAAATGTAAAGGTTTCTTTTTGCACTTTAAATTCTATCGTACTTTTAGCAAATGAATAACAAGCTGCTTCTTCTTATCTGTGTATTCTTGTTTTTAACGAGTTGTTCTGAAAAGCCTCTCATTTTTACTTCGGAAAGTTTTTCAGCTAAAGACCTACCTATGTGTAAAGATGTTATGTGTCCTGAAGTCTTGATCGATTATGTTATGGTAAACGGGGATGAAGAAGTTTCAGAAAAAATCAATCATACAATCACAAGAACCATTATCAATGCGATCTATATAGGAGAACAAGATGCTAGCCCTGCAGCGACGACAATACCTGAAGCTGTCACTAATTTTATTAAAGAATATCGGCTTGAAAATGCAGAGTTCCCAGCGATGGCTGTCGAATATTTTGCTGAAGCTTCAATGACAAAAAATCGTACAACAGAGAATGTAATCTCGTTACAGCTTGACCATTATATTTTTGCTGGAGGTGCTCATGGCTATGGCGCTACCCAATATCTTAATTTTGATACACAAACTGGAGAAGAACTAGAGTATGACACGCTTATTTTAGACAAAACATCTTTCACTGCTTTGGTAGAAAAAAAGTTTAAAGAAGCCTATAAAATACCTCAACGTTCTTCAATTAACTCTAAAGGTTTCTGGTTCAAAGAGGATCAATTTTATGTGCCAAATAATATAGGATTTACAAACGACAACCTTATCTTTTCTTATGACGAATACGAAATAGCTTCGTATGCTGAAGGAAGAATTTTTTTTGAAATTCCAATAAAAGAAATTCAACAGTATTTAAGCATTAACGTAGATTAAAACAACTTTGCAGTGACTGCAATTAAAATAGTAGCCTAATGAAAAAAATATATTATTTATCTAGCTGTGACACTTGTAAGCGAATCATGAAAGATATCGCATTGCCTCAATCGTTCATTCAACAAGATATCAAAACGGAGAACCTGACAGAAGAGGAAGTAGAAGAAATGTACAACCTTGCAGGAAGTTATGAAGCTTTGTTTAGCAGACGTGCGAGACTTTTCAAAGAACGCAATTTAGGGAATGAAGAATTACTGGATGAGGATTACAGAGATTTAATACTGGAACATTATACTTTTTTAAAGCGACCTGTGATTATTAATAATGACAAAATTTTTATAGGAAACAGCAAGAAAACGATAGCGGCTGCTAAAGAAGATATTCACGGCAAGTAAGGTCAAATATTTATATGAATACTAGAATTCTTGCACTTATCGCCGCGACGGCTGCCAGTACTATTTATGGTATAAACCATACTATTGCTAAAGGCTTAATGCCAGATGTGATTGGTCCGTATGGATTTATTTTACTTCGGGTAAGCGGAGCGGCACTTATCTTCTGGATCATTAGTTTGTTTTATCCTTCAGAAAAAATTGAACGAAAAGATATTTTTCGGTTTATTGCTTGTGCCTGCTTTGGTATGGTAATTAACATGAATATGTTTTTTAAGGGACTGGAGTTATCTACTCCTATTAACAGTAGTGTAGTCATTACAATTTCGCCTGTTCTTTTATTGGTACTCTCTTATTTTATTCTGAAAGAAAAGATTACCTTATTAAAAGGGGTAGGAATTGGAATTGGATTAGTGGGTGCGCTTGTATTAATCCTTTTTGGAGCCAAGACACAGGTAAATGCTCCAAATATTCCGTTAGGCAATCTACTGTTTCTAGTGAACGCAGCCTCTTATGCTTTATACTTGATTTTTGTGAAGCCACTCGTTGGAAAATACAATTCTATTACTTTAATGAAATTTTTATTTCTAATTGCTTTTATAATTAATCTCCCAATAGGTTTTGGCCAATTTTCTGAAGTTGCCTGGAGTAGTTTGGCTTTTTCAGAACTATGGAAATTAAGTTTTGTAGTTATTGGAACAACCGTTCTCACTTATTTGTTTAACATCTACGCGCTAAAACAATTAAGTCCATCGGTAATTGGAGTTTTTATGTATTTACAGCCTCTTATCGCTACCCTTTTTGCTATTTTACTGGGGGCAGACCAACTCACCTCTGTTAGAGTTTTAGCTGCTGTTCTCATCTTTACAGGAGTGTATTTATCTACACGTAAAAAGAAACGTGCCGTATGACATTGGAGGTATCGTTCCTATAATTGAATTTTGTATCTTTAGTTCTCTAATATTTAAATCATTATATAATGAAAACACAAGAAATAGCAAATAATTTAGTACAATGGTGCAACGCAGGTGAAGAGCACAAATGTTACGAGCAATTATACAGTCCAGATATTGTTAGTATTGAAATGGAAGGAAGTGATCATCAGGTTTCACGAGGCATGCAGGAAGTTGCCAAAAAAGGCGAATGGTGGAATCAAAATTTTGAAGTACATAGCACCAAGACAAGTGAACCCACGGTTGCAGACAATTGGTTTAGTGTACGTCATGAAATGGATATAACGCATAAAGAAAGCGGACAAAGAAGCCAGATGCAAGAACTCGGAGTATACGAGGTTAAGGACGGTAAAATTGTAAAAGAACAATTCTTTTACAATACGAATGGATAATCACTAATAAATAAAAAGGAAGCGGTTTCGCTTCCTTTTTTAGGCATTTATATCATTTGGTGTTTGCCCAAACTTTCGTGTATCTTCTTTAGTGATGGTGTAGAAATCATCTGTTTTATCTAATGTATTTAAGTTCTGGTATAACTCGTCTGGCAGTGCTCTTAGTTTTCTTTCGGTAAGATCTATCCAACCTCCCATCATTTCACATCGTGCCATATTTCTGCCTTTATGATCATAGAAATTGTGAAGAAAAGAAAAATACCTTCCGTCTTCACTAAGCCCCTTTAACTGTAATGATACTCTTATAGGTTTTCCTGGGAATACTTCCTTAAAATAGTACATGTGCTCGTAAAAAACAACTGGACCAATATTGTGTTCGACCATTTTGGGCTGTCCAAACCCATTTTCGAGCATAAAGCTGAGACGGGTATGACTCATATAATTTATATAAGCACTATTTGCAAGATGCCGATTTGCATCAATATCGTTCCAGCGGACTTCAAATTCTTTTAGATACATACAGTTTTTTAATTTAATATTACAGTTTAACAATAGGCAAGTTCAAGTTCTTTTTCTGCGACAAAGTTAAGCACACAAGTATAAACTTGCTCACTTTTTAAATCGTGTTTTAATCCTTTTGTAAAAAGGGATTTAATTTCTGATATATCCTTCGTTGCATCTATGATAGGACTAACCGGTGTAATGTCATCATTAACATCATGGATTACTAACACTGGTTTTTTTACTGCTGAAAGAAAGTTTTTAATATGAATGTTTTGATGTGGAATTTTTAATACAGTATTAATTTTATTATCAAGATTTTGAGATGCTTTGTTGGAAAGACTGCATAGATCTTGAAAATATTTAAAAATAGCATCCATCCCAGAAGGAGCCCCCATAATTATAAATTTATCAATAGGTATTTTGGGGTTGTATAGGTATAAATAGGTAATTACCGTAGTGCCCAAAGAATGAGAAACAACAGTATCTATTTTACCAATAGCAGCAATTGATTTTTCGACAGCTTGTCTGTATGTCTCAATATTTAATGAAGTACCTTTAGCCAATCCATGACCTGGCGCATCCAAAGCGTACATGGTATATTGAGATAAATCCAATTTTTCGAAATAAGGAAGCCATCGCTGACTATTGCTCATCCAACCATGCAAAAATAAAAGGTTTTTTGAACCATTCCCCCAACGATGTAAAACTGTTGACTGCCCGTCTACTTCAAAAAATTCTTGTTCTCCTTGTGCAAAAAATTCATGTCCTTTTTGAGTAATAGGTGCTTTTTTTACTTTGCAAAGCAACCAAAATAAAAATGCTGCGTTCCATTTTGGAAATAAAACTGCAGTCGTACGTATAAAAATTCGTAAAATATAAATTATTAATTTTTTCATATCAATTAGATACCAATCGGTATCTTTTTAGTTAAATTTTTTTATTCAGAAATCTCTGTCACAATATTTTTTAAATGCTGTATGGCTGTTGTAATTGCATTCTTATTACGCTCTAGCCTACTCATCATGATTCCACCTTCCAATGTTGCTATAAAAATCGTTGTGTAAAATTCAACATCTGTCTCTGATTTCACCTGATTGTTCTTCATCCCATTATCAAAAATTTTGAAAAGAGAGGATTTAAATTGAGCAAAAAGATTAAAAGTTTGTTGACGCAAAACAGAATTTGTATCATCTGCCTCTATTGCTGCATTCATCAAAGGACATCCGCCTTCATATAATGGGGTATGCATATATGTTTCAAAAAAGGAAAAGATCGCTTCCATTTTAAGTTTAAAATTGCTTGCCTTTTGTATTTCAGTTCCCAATTCGGTAAACATTTTTTTTCCTAAACTTCGCAATGCCTGTTGTTCTAGATCACTCTTGCTCTCAAAATGCCGGTAGATTGCTCCCTTAGTAAGTCCCGTAGCCTTAGTGATGTCACTGATCGAGGTTGCCTTATACCCTTGGGTATTGAAGAGGTTTGCACTCTCTTTTATAATTAATTTTTTTGTAGCAACAGGATTTCGCATGTGCAAAGATACCAATTGGTATCTTATAAATAAAATTTTTAGGATTCATTTTGATTTGTACATTTGCGATCCCAAAAAACCCTTAAAACAATTTTCTTCTGGCATGCCAATAGTTAAGTCCTCCTTTACGGCTAGGGGCCTCTTTAAAAATGGGCATTTCTCCACGATTTATTCGGCGAAACTTCGACCTATTCAAAAAGTATCACAAAAAAGAGAACGATTAGAATTGAGTGACGGTGATTTTATTGATATCGACTGGTCCTATTCAGAAAAAAAAACTAAAAAGGTTGCCCTATTACTGCATGGCCTTGAAGGCAATGCACAACGGGTATATATTAAAAATCAAGCTAAACTACTTACTCAAAATAATTGGGACGTAGCTGCAATGAATCACAGAGGTTGTAGTGGAGAAGAAAATAGAATGTACCTTTCATACAATAGCGGACGCACTGAAGATTTAAAAGAACTTATCAATCATATTGTAGCATTTAAAACTTATGATGTTATAACGCTAATTGGTTTTAGCTTGGGTGGAAATGTTCTATTAAAATATCTGGGCGAAGAGATTTCAATTCCGCCCCAAATAAAATCAGGCGTTGCAATATCTACCCCTCTACATCTTCGAGGCGCCTTAGAGCAACTCATTAAATTTGAAAACTTTGTATATAGCAGAACCTTTGTAAACGACCTTAGGAAAAAGTACAAACGCAAAATGGTTCAATTTCCAGACGCTATGAATGCAGAGGAACTTAAAAAAATACAAAACCTGTTGGATTTTGATAATTTGTATACTGCAAAAGCCCACGGCTTTAAGAATGCTTATGATTATTATGAAAAAAGCAGCAGTCTTCCATTATTACCTAACATTCAGATTCCTGTCTTAATCTTGAATGCCAAAAATGACTCCTTTCTTTCAGAAAAATGCTACCCTTATAAAATTGCTTCAGAAAACAAAAACGTGTATCTTGAAACTCCTAAGCACGGAGGCCACGTAGGTTTTCACATGACAAACAAAATTTATTATTCAGAAAAAAGAGTGCTTGAATTTATAAATGACAACGATTGATCAGTTTTTATGCGCACTGGCTTATTGCCTTTTTATTTTGATTTTGGGCATCATTTTTCAGAAATATCCCCCTAAAAAGATCAATCATTTCTATGGCTACCGAACACGACGCTCTATGGCAAATCAGGTTATTTGGAAGGCAGCAAATACGTATGCAAATCGATTCTTAGTAAGAATTGCGGCGTATAGTTTTGCGATACCTGTAGCAAGCTATTTTATGTTTCCAGAATATAACTTATTTATTACAATAGTGGGAAACACAGTATTACTTATGACCGTACTTTGGTTTACAGAAACATATCTCAATAAACACTTCGACAAGTATGGCAACCCAAAATGAGTAACATATAGTGTTACAAATATGTATCTTTGTTTTTTAAAACAACTTTATGATCCAGTCAATGACAGGGTACGGAAAATCTGTAATCCAGTTGCCCTCCAAAAAAATTACTGTAGAGATCAAGTCTCTAAACAGCAAGAATTTAGACTTAAATACGCGCGTTCCTTCTTCGTATCGTGAAAAAGAATTGGTTCTTAGAAATACCATCGCAAAGTCGTTAATTCGTGGAAAAGTTGATTTTAATCTTTATGTTGAAGTTACCGGAGAGGAAACCAATACTCAGTTAAATGAAGTAGTTGTAAAACAATATATGAAGCAACTTCGGAATGTGGCTCCTGGCGATGATACTGAGTTATTAAAAATGGCTGTCCGTATGCCAGATGCGTTAAAAACCGAACGTGAAGAAATAGACGAAAATGAATTCAAAGTAATTACTACTGCGGTTGCTGAAGCTCTTAAAGAAATAAACACGTACCGGTCTGATGAAGGCGCTGTATTACTAAAAGATTTTGTAACACGAATTGACACAATAGAGAAATTACTTTCTGAAGTGATTGAAATAGACAATCAGCGTATTGGTAATGTAAAAGAGCGTTTACGAACTGCCGTAAGTGAGTTAAAGGAAAAAGTTGATGAAAATCGTTTTGAACAAGAACTCATCTACTATCTTGAAAAGTACGACATCACCGAAGAAAAAGTACGTCTCAACAATCATCTTAGTTATTTTAAAGAAGCAATCCACTCTGACGATTCGAACGGAAAAAAGTTAGGCTTTATTTCTCAAGAAATTGGACGTGAAATTAATACGATAGGTAGTAAGTCTAATTTTGCTCCTATGCAACAATTAGTAGTTCAGATGAAAGACGAACTAGAAAAAATAAAGGAGCAAGCCCTAAATGTTTTATAATGGAAGGAGGAAAATTGATTGTTTTTTCGGCACCTTCAGGCAGTGGTAAAACAACTATTGTGAGGCATTTGCTGGGCGTTAAAAAACTAAATCTGGAGTTTTCAGTTTCTGCCACATCTAGAGAACCTCGCGGCAACGAACAACACGGTAAAGACTACTATTTTTTGACCCTTAAAGATTTTAAACAAAAAATGAAATCGGAAGCTTTTTTAGAATGGGAGGAAGTATATCGTGATAATTTTTATGGCACCCTACATAGTGAAGTGGAACGAATCTGGGCCATGGGCAAAAATGTGATCTTTGATATTGACGTAGTTGGCGGACTGCGAATTAAAAAGAAATATCCAGAACGTACGCTAGCCGTATTTGTAAAGCCTCCCAGCGTTGAGGAGCTTAAAATACGATTAAAGAAACGCAAAACGGAAAGCGAAGAAAAAATAAATATGCGAATCGCAAAAGCTTCCGTAGAAATGGCTACCGCACCAAGATTCGATTTTATTATTGAAAACGACACCCTCGAACATGCACTGGAGGAAGCAGAAAAACTAGTAGCAGCGCATATCGCTAAACCTATATTTAAAGATGTCAAAGAAGAAGAGTAAAAAAGTAGGGCTCTACTTTGGAACCTTTAACCCAATTCATGTGGGGCATCTTACGATTGCTAATCATATGGTAGAATACAGCGCGCTCGATGAAGTATGGATGGTTGTTACGCCACACAATCCGCATAAGAAAAAAAGCTCTTTGCTTGATAATGTTCATCGATTGGCAATGGTTCGTATTGCCTTAGAAAATTACCCTAAATTAAAGGCTAGCAATATAGAATTCGATTTGCCACAACCCAATTATACGGTAGATACACTAATTTATCTGGAAGAAAAATATCCCGAACAAGAATTTTCTATAATTATGGGAGAAGATAACTTGAAGAATTTTCATAAGTGGAAAAATTATGAAGTTATTTTAGAGCGATATGCTATCTATGTATATCCCAGAATTTCTGAAAACAAGGTGCCAGAACGATTTGTAGACCATGCTAACATAACAAAAGTGGCAGCTCCTATAATGGAACTATCTTCCACATTTATCCGAAACGGCATTAAAGAAGGGAAAAATATTCGACCTATGCTTCCGCAGGATGTGTGGGAATATTTAGATGAAATGAATTTTTATAAATAAAAAACCGCCCCAACTAAATTTTAGTTTAGTAGGACGGCTTCAACTAAATAACCAACCAAAAAATTGTGTACGTCTTCCGACTTTTATTTTAAAACTTACTAATCTTTACCATAGATTTTTCAATCTCTGTTTTAGATTTCCGTAGTTTTCCTTCTAATCCTTTATACTGAATATATCCCTTTCCTCTAAATCGATACAGTGTACCAGATGATTCATGAAACAATTCAATAGTCTTATCATTTATAACGCTTAATTCGAAGTATTCATTGCCCAAATAATCATAATCGAGTGTTAAATATTTTAAGTATTGATTTCCGGAAACATCATCAACATTGTAGATTCCTGTATAGTCCCAGTATATATTATTGATATTGGTCCCGTTAGGGTCCTGAGAACTCAAAAAGTTTCCATCGCCTCCACCTGAAAGAAAAGCTACAAAGTTTTCATAATCAAATTCATTTAGGTTCCCGTATTCACTGGTATATATTTTTTCCCAAGTACTATATTCTTGTAAAAAATAATGTATGTTGTCGTAAAACAAAGCATTATAATCAAAGGTGTGTTTTTGATACCCTACTAAAACGTAAGAAAGATTGGTGTTTGGAACAAAAAGTCTAATTTCATTCGGACTAATTTGTATAACGTCCAATGAATAAAAACCATCAAGATCATGAGAGACATCTAATACGAAATCAAATGTATCATAATATCCTATATTGATTCCGAAGCCATAGCCCTGATCACCAATTCCTACTAAATTATTATTTGCTGAAAGTGTTCCATTTCTAAATGAAACTGTAAATGCTTTTTGCAAAAACGGAATGTACCCATCTCCAGACGAACGATTAATGTCTACATACCATAAATCATATGAAGAAACTAATTGCCCTAACGTTACTTGTGGCACTTCATTTATATGATCATCTTCAACTAATACTTCTGTATAACAAGAACTAAAAAGTAAGGCTACCAGACTATATCCTAAAAGTAATTTCATCGTTTTCATAATTGTAGGTTTTAAAATTTATATACAACAGAAAACTAAAAGCATGCCAAAAACACAGTGCTCTTATTTTTAGATAGTTACATTCATTTTTAAAGTACTATTTTTAAAATCTCAATTTTAAGTATATGACCTTGACTCCAAAATTTGCAGTTTTTGGCGGCGGAAGCTGGGCAACTGCCATCGTAAAAATGATATGTGAAAACCTTGATGAGGTAGGGTGGTATATGCGAAATAAGAGTGCTATAGAACATATTAAGAAAGAGCATCATAACCCTAATTATTTAAGTGCCGTTGAGTTTAATACAGCCCAATTAAAATTGAGCAGTGATATTAACGAGCTTATTGAATATGCAGATTATCTTATTTTCGCCATTCCATCGGCATTTCTATTTTCAGAATTGGAGAAAGTTTCAACTCCTTTTAAGAATAAAGTTGTTTTTTCAGCAATTAAAGGAATTGTCCCAGAAACAAGCCTTATCGTTGGGGATCATTTATACACCCATCATCATATCCCATTTAAAAACATAGGTGTTATTTCGGGACCATGTCATGCAGAGGAGGTGGCATTAGAAAGATTATCTTATCTCACCATTGCGTGTACAGATGAGAAAAAAGCTCAAATTATCGCAACGAACTTAAGTAGCAATTATATCAAATGCACAACAAGCGATGATATTATTGGAGTAGAATATGCGGCTGTACTTAAAAACATCTATGCAATAGCTGCTGGTATTGCACATGGTCTTGGGTATGGAGATAATTTTCAAAGCGTATTGATGAGTAATGCGATTCGTGAGATGAAGAGATATATTAAAAACGTTCATAAACTTAAAAGAGATATTAATGATTCCGTCTATTTGGGAGATTTATTAGTAACGGGGTATTCGGCTTTTAGTCGAAATCGAATGTTTGGTAATATGATAGGTAAAGGATACACTGTTAAAAGTGCTCAAATGGAAATGAGTATGGTTGCTGAAGGCTATTATGCCACAAAAAGTGCCTGCCAAATTAACCAAGATAAGAAGAAGAAAAGAGTAAAAACTCCAATAATAAACGCTGTTTTTAACATTTTATATCAAAAAAAAGATCAAAAAAAAGTATTTGAGAAATTAGCCGAAAAAATGAACTAGCTTCAATATCAAACACATACAAACGATCATGTTCTACAGGGTTTATTTCGAAAAACAAAAAACGTTAAGGGATTGTTATCTTTTATGATTTTGTTAGGGATTTCTTACAGATGCTATTATATTTGCGGCTATTATTAATCTATAAAAATTATTATGAAAAAAATTACTTTTCTAATGTTCTTTATGATCACAGCATTGGCCGCAACGGCACAATCTGTTTTTATAAATGAACTACATTATGACAACGCCGGCGGAGATGTTGGTGAGTTTGTTGAAATTGCAGGTCCTGCGGGAACTGACTTATCAGGATGGGTTCTTGAGGCCTACAATGGATCAAATGGAGACCTGTATACTACAGTACCTCTTACTGGTGTCATTGCAAACCAAAGTAATGGCTTCGGGACACTTAGTTTTCCGGTTGTATTACAAAATGGCGGACCAGATGGTATCGCTTTGATTGATGGTGGATCTAACCTAGTACAATTTTTAAGCTACGAGGGGTCATTCACTGCAGATGCTGACAATGGTGGTGTAGCGGGTGGATTAGGTGCTACTTCAACAGATATAGGTGTTCAAGAAGACCCTGCGCCAGCTATAGGTAATTCTTTACAACTAATAGGAGTAAATGGAATGACCTATTCAGACTTTACATGGTCAGGGCCTTCTGCTGAGTCTCCTGGAACAATCAATGCAGGACAAACATTTATGGCAGCAGGACCACCTCCAGCAGGACAGGAATGTTCTACAGTAGGAGCAGTTATACCTGCGCTAATGCCTAATATGAGCCAAACTGTAACTATTCCTATTACTTCTTCTGGTACAATTGGTGAAAACACGAATGAAATCGAATTTGTAAGTGTAGATTTAAACGACTTTCAACATGGTACAGTAAATGAGCTTGTTGTTACTTTAACTGCTCCAGATGGTACAACCACAGCAACACTTTTTGCTAATGATGGTGGTTTAGATGGATTAGACACTGTTCAATCATTCTCTTTTGTAGATGGTGGTGCAGATGTTAACGATTGGGATGATGCTGCAACTGGTTTTAACCCTCCTTTTCAAGCTGAAAGCGGACCTTTCAATGGTGAAATGGGTGTTGGAACTTTCCAGGGTGTAGATATCAATGGAGACTGGACACTTACTATCTTTAATGGCGGTAACGATAGCGGATCTCTTGCTGAAGCTTGTCTTACATTCGTAGATAGAGGTCTTGTAGGAACTGTTCCTGTAATCTCTTGTCCAGAAGCTGTAATGGGAATGGGACCAGATGGTACTTTAACTGTAGATAACGATCCAGGACAATGTGGTGCTGTGATCTCTTTCTCTGATGCTTCTGCAGTAGATGCTGAAGATGGACCACTTACCGTAACAAGAACAGATATGACTGGACTTAATTCAGATGATGAATTTCCAGTAGGAACAACTGTACTTACTTTCGAAGCTACAGATAGCGACGGAAACACTGTATCTTGTGATTTTACAGTAGTTGTAAATGATGTAGATGCTCCAACAGTTACATGTCCAGACGATATTACAGTAGGGAATGACACAGGAGATTGTGGTGCAATTGTAACAGTACCAGCTCCAGTATTTATGGATAACTGTCCTGTTGATCCTGCAGATGTAACAAACGATTATAACGCAGGTGGCGCAGATGCTACAGATTTCTACCCAGTAGGAACTACAACAGTTACATATTCTTATACAGATTCTGGTGCTAACACAATTACGTGTTCAGTAGACATTACAGTGGAAGACACAGAAGCTCCAGTAATTGCTTGTGAAGGTGCATTTACTCCTTCTCCAGCTACAGTTACTACCTCGCCTGGAACAACAATTACTACTACAGGTGGAGTAACATATACTGAAACTATTGATGTTCCTTTTGATGTTGCTATTGAAGACGTTAATGTTAACTTAGATATTGCTCATACATGGGTTGGAGATTTAGAAATAACTCTTACTTCTCCAGATGGAACTAGTGCATTTATTTATAATGGAGATCAAGATGGTTGCTCTGGTGATAATTTACAATTTATAGTAGATGATGAATCTGCAAATGTTTTATCTTCTGCAGTGTGTGATGGACAATTTGGCACTCCAAACCAAGCATATGCTGAAGACAACTACCAACCAAGCGCACCTGCAATGCTATCAGATTTTGATGGTGAAATGACAGCTGGTACTTGGACGTTTACAGTTTTTGACGATGCAGGTGGAGATGGAGGAACTATCAACAGTTTAGGTTTAACCTTTACTTTTGACGATAGCAACCCACCAACACCATTCCCAGTTACGTTAATGGCAGATGGTACTGCAACAATTCCAGTTACAGACTTAGTAGACGTTACAGATAACTGTGGAACTTTCACAGTTGCTCAGGCTGGTGTTGAGCCATGTGCTGATACTAACCCAAGTAACAATTACGAAAATGCATTTACAGCGCCTATTTCTGCAAATGATTTTACCGTAGATGCTAATACAGACTTTACACTTACTGATGTAACTCTAGGATATATTATTCCAGCAGGTGCAACTGTAAGTTCAGTAGCACTTACTTTCCATGAAGACAACGCTGGTGCTCCTGGAGCTCAGATAGGTGATGAAATGGTAGTTCCTACTCAAACTGTTGTAGTAACTGGTTTATTTGGCGGTGGATTTGACGGTGTTACATTAGACCTTGATGTTACAGACTTTACTTTTACAAATAATACAGGAGCTGAAGCTAGCTTCTGGATTACTGCAGATGCAGACGTTTCTGGTACTCATGGATGGGAAACTACTACTGCTAGCCAGATGGGGTCTTCTACCTATGTAAGTCTTGATGGTGGTGCAACTTTTGTAGAGGCTGCAGCTGGAACAGATGGTGTATATAGTTATAATGGACTTTGTGGTGCTGTAGGGTTAGACCCAATGGCAGATCCAACAATGGTTAACTTTACATGTGAAAACGTAGGAAGTAATAATATTGAAATCAATGTTACTGATGATGCTGGAAACGTAAGTACTTGTACTGCTGTTGTTGAAGTTACTGATGATACAGCTCCAGAATTAGTATGCATGGACTTTACAATTGAATTGGATGACAACGGTGTAGCTACATTAGATCCTAATGATGCTATCGATGAAGATGCTACTGTAGAAGCTTGTGGATATGAAGCTACTGCTTCTCGTACAGACTTCAGTTGTGCAGACATAGGAACACCAGTAATGGTTGACATCTTTGTAA